>CAZIIZ010000570.1:0-2575 GCA_964539225.1 uncultured Hyphomicrobiales bacterium
ATTAATTGGAAAGATGGCGTTGTCGCACTTTATTGCATTTTTAAGTATGCTTTATTTAAAAGGTAAAATTTTATGAATTTCAATATTGCACCCAACAAACGTCTCAATACTGTATTTTATATAATTATTACGATTGGAATTTGCCTGTCCATATTTCAATTTATTGATAACCGAAGTCTGTGGCTCGACGAAGCATCCTTGGCTCTCAATATCGTAAATAAATCATTTTTAGATTTAGCGAAACCATTAGATTACGATCAAATAGCACCAGTAGGATTTCTATATGTAGAGAAAATATTTGCTAATATTTTTGGTAACACCGATTTATCGCTTAGGATATTTCCATTGCTTAGCTTTTTGCTTTCATTGCCACTTATATATAAGTTATCCAAAGAAATTACTGATAATAAATTAATTTCGCTACTTACCGTATCGGCATTTTCTATAAATTTTATGCTCTTGTCGTATGCTACGGAAGTAAAGCAATATTCTTCTGATGTGCTAATAGCTATTGCAATCATTTATTCTGCGTTAATATTGCAAAGAAACTATTCCGTGCGTAATCTAATATACTATTCTTTAATCACATCTGCTTCAATTTGGTTCTCGAATATAGCCGTGATTATGATTGCAGTAAGCGGATTGTATTTGTTATATTATGAATATATCAGAAACAAAAGCAAATCCATATTCATTCCTTTGGCTTTATCTGTTCTCTCGTTCGGCATATATTATGTCCTATTTATTCGCAATCATCCGCTTGCAGAATATATGAGAGACTTTTGGAAGGATTTCTTCATGCCTTTCAATCCATTCAGTAAAGATTTCTATTCATTTCTTTACAGCTCATGCCATGATTTTTATTATTATAATTTTTCGCATGGTCCGATTTGGATGCTTCCCTTTGGAATTTCATTGATTGGAGTTTTTTCTTTATGTAGAGAAAAATCACACAAAATTTGCTTTTTTGTCTTTGCTCCGTTGATAGTACATTTTATTTTATCCGGCTTCAAATTATATCCATTTAATGGCAGATTAGTTTTGTACCTATTGCCTATGTTTACGGTGCTATATGCGATTGGGATTTATAAAATATATCAAATCATTCTCAAGCGTATTCCGACTTTACATCCTCTATTTTTGCTTCTTCCCGTTTCATTATTCGTGCTGCCATTGATTAAGATGTATCCAAAGGAAAAGGAAGAAATTAAGCCCGTAATGCAATTCGTCGATGCACGAATTCATACGAATGATAAAGTATATGTTTATTACTCTGCTATGCAGGCATATAAGTTCTATCAAAGTAACTTCACTAATTTATTAAAATATAATTACTCTATTGGGACATCGCACAGAGATAATTATCCGTCATATATTGATGAAATTGGCTCTTCAGTTACAAAATTATGGATAATATTTTCTCATGTTCATCCGTTTAGTTCAGCAAATAACGAAGAAACCTTTATCATTAATAGCCTTAAAAGTAAGTATAAAAATCTTAAATATACTTATCAATCCAAAGGAGCTTCTGCTTACTATTTTGAGTAGTTATTACAACTACTCAAAAATCATAAGAAAAAGACAGAAACATTATACAATTAACTCCTTTATCATCTCCATAAATTCCGCTTCGTCGATTACTCGAATGCCCAGCTCTTGAGCTTTCGCTAATTTGCTTCCGGCATTTTCTCCGGCTACTACTATATGAGTCTTTTTTGAAACGGAATTAGTAACCTTCGCTCCTAATTTCTCTAATATTTCCTTTGCCTGAGTACGACCCATAGCCGACATTTCTCCGGTTAATACAACTGTTTGGTCAATAAATGGACTATCGCTCGGCACTTCGCTGAACGTTTCGCTTTGGAAATTGCATCCGCTCAATTTCAGTCGATTAATTATCTCAAGTTCTATCGGATTCGCAAAAAATTCTAAAATAGAATCCGCCATTTTAGTGCCTATTTCATTGATTGTTAGCAGTTTCTCTCTATCGGCTGCGATTAGTTCGTCAATATTAGAGAAACTTTTTGCCAAAATTTTCGCCGCTCCTTCTCCGATAAATCTAATCCCGATTGCAAATAATATTTTATTTAACGGCAGAGTTTTGCTTTCCTCTATCGCTTTAATTAAATTGTCCGCACTTTTCGCACCCCATTTGTCGAGAGCAGCAATTTCATCTCTTTTGCTATAAAGTTCGTGAATATCAGCGATGGATTTGAGCCAACCAAGCTCGACAAATTTCTCTACCACTCTTTCACCCAATCCTTCGATATTCATTGCATTGCGAGAAGCAAAATGCTCAATCCTGCGTCGCAATTGCCAAGGGCATACGGGATTGTTACAATAGTAATTCGCTTCGCCTTCAGGGCGTACAAGTGGGAATTGATGTTCGCAAGTACAGTTCGCAGGGAATCGATACGGCTCGGCGTTTGGATTTCGTTTCTCTAAAACAACGCTACTAACTTTCGGAATTACATCGCCTCCCTTTTCGACTATTACTATATCGCCGATCCGAATATCCTTTTCCTTTATATAATCGTAATTATTCAAATTTGATCGGCTGATGGTCGAGCCATCC
>CAZIIZ010000571.1:0-2558 GCA_964539225.1 uncultured Hyphomicrobiales bacterium
TTTAATCTTAAATTCCGTCATTTTAAAAGAAGTGAAGAAATCGTTCTTACTATTCGACATAGCTAATCCAATTGTTTGTACCATTGATTAACCTGATTGATATGATTAAGATGAATTTTAAGAATTTAATCTTAAATTCCGTCATTTTAAAAGAAGTGAAGAAATCGTTCTTACTATTCAACGTAGCTAATCCAATTGTTTGAACCATTGATTAACCGAATTGATACGATTAAGATGATTATAGTAATAATTTGCTCTCCTAATCATCTTTATCAATTCAATCTGCTTAATCAATGGTTCGGGTTCTCTCCAGAATCTTGAAGCATATCAATCTCAAGAATCACAGTACAGACAAATTTAGATAAATGCAGTAAGCCGTCAATGTATTCATAGTAGCTAATCCAATAAACCTCGGAAGGTGAGTTTATTTAGTATTTTCTAAGCCTTGGGTTCGAAAATATTACTAAGCAAATGCGTTAGGGAGTTCGTTAATTAATTTTATCATTTTGCAATACGAATATTTATGTGTATATTAGCGACTTAGAAAATTTACTGTACCAAACAATCAGAAGTGCAAGTTCAATGAAAGAACTAAATTTTTATAAAGAGCTGATTCATAACTCAAATTTTGGATATGCCTATCATAATATTGAAGTAGATGAGAATGGTAAACCTACCGATTATACTTTCATAGAAGTCAATTCCGCTTTTGGAGATTTGACCGGATTAGACCCCGTCAATATTAAGAATAAAAAAGTTACTGAGCTGATTCCGGGTATCGAAAAAAGTGAATTTGACTGGATAGCTTACTATGGCGATATTGCTCTTAATTGCAAGAATGGCAGTTTCGAGCAATATTTAGATTTACATAAAAAATGGTACAAGGTGCAAGTATTTTCTTTTGAAAAGTATTATTTTACTACTATTTTCATTGATATTACCGACGAGAAAAAAAATTCCGAACAATTAGAAAGTTTTTTTTCCATCAATTTAGACTTGCTTTGCATTGCCGATTTAGATGGGAATTTTATTAAAGTAAATAGATCTTGGGAGGATACTTTAGGTTATTCAATCAATGATTTGATTAATTCTAAGTTTTTTGATTACATTCATCCTGACAATTTAGATAAAACATATTTGGCTGTTACTGATTTATCCTTAGGCAAAGAACTAGTTAATTTCGTTAATCGCTACAGATGTGCCGATGGTTCATATAAACATATTGAATGGCGAAGCCGTGCAGTCGGAAAAATAATTTATGCAGCTGCCAGAGATATTAGCGACAGAATAGCAATGGAAGAAGAATTAAAAGCTCGCAACGAACAATTTGAATTAGCTAATCGAGGCAGTAACGACGGAATTTGGGATTGGGATGTCAAAAATGATACTCTATATCTATCCCCAAGATGGAAAGAAATTATAGGGTATAAGGACGACGAATTGGAGAATAAATATTCAACATTTGACAACTGTATCTACTCTAATGATTTAGATATGGTCAATCAAGCGTTAAGAGAATATTTTGCCGGAGATTCTAAAGAATACAAAATGGAATTCCGAATGAAGCATAAGTTAGGTCATTATGTTTGGATTATGTCCAAAGGAATGGCTTTACGTGATGAAGAAGGAGTTGTACTGAGAATGACCGGTTCTCATTCAGACATAAGCGAACAAAAAAGAGCGGAAAATAATTTAAAATTAGCCAAGGAAAGCTATAAGGGCATATTGGATAGTATCAGTGAGCTGATTTATATACTATCGCAAGACGGTAAATTTTTAGATGTCAATCAAGCGGTTATTGATACGTACGGTTATCCGAAAGAATATTTTTTAGGCAATACTCCCGATTGTTTATCTGCTGATAATAAAAACAATTTAGATGCTGTAGCAGAAGCAATTAATAAAGCAGCCTAAGGCGAAAACCAACATTTTGAATTCTGGGGCAAACGAGCTGATGGTTCTATTTTCCCTAAGGAAGTAAATCTTACGCCCGGTAAATTTTTCGGCAAGGACGTTATTATAACTGTAGCTAGAAATATTAGTGAACGCAAAGCAAGCGAGCAAAAGCTTCAAGAAAGTGAAAAGAAATACCGCTTAATTGCCGAAAATGCAGACGATGTTATTTGGACAATGGATTTACAAGGTTGCTTTACTTATATCAGTCCGTCTATTTTCAAACTACGTGGCTTAACCGTTGAAGAAGCAATGGCAGAATCCGTTTCTGATACAATGCCAACTGAATGGGCTGAATACGTACGAAAGCAACAAGATTCTGCTTTGAATGATTTGAAATTAGGGAAAAAGTACCCTTCCGGAGTGCATGAACTCCAACAATACCACAAAGACGGGCATTTGGTTTGGGTCGAAATGTTAGTAAATGGGCTTTATGATGGCAATAATGAATTAATAGGAGTTTTCGGAGTTTCACGAAGTGCAGACCAAAAGAAAGCGTCAGAAGCTGAATTGATTGAATATACGCATAAATTAAAGAAAGCAATATCAGAGAAAGATAAATTCTTTTCCATTATTGCCCACGATTTAAAAGTACCATTCTCAGG
>CAZIIZ010000572.1:0-2555 GCA_964539225.1 uncultured Hyphomicrobiales bacterium
ATATTTTTTTGGCATCTCTCGAGCCAACTATAGCGATTGATTGCTCTTGAAGAATTCGTTTGTTGCCCTTTACGTATAACAGAGCCGGAGAATGCTGTACCTTTAAATTGTTTTTTAGCGTTCTGGAGTAATCCGGCGAAGTAATTGGTAGGAATTCATAGCCTTGGTCCAGCATTGACTCCACGATAAATGTATGGCTTGCTAATTCGGATTTTGCTGACTGCAAGTCGAATACTTCTTTATCGCCTAAGCCGTATTCGTTTCGCCAAATAATTTCATCTAAATTGAAAAAATCAATAATCGAAATCTTGTTAGTATGATAAAACTTGATTATCAATTCATTGATTTTGCCGAATCCCCATCTGGGCAGATGAGCTATTGCTATCCAATATGGTAGTTCATTATTCATTATATATCACCGCCGATAGTTTTTGCAATTACTAACGGAGCTATTTTTTCTGCTCCGAGTTCAGTTAAGTATCTTCCAATTTCTTTGATGGTTGCCCCGCTGTCGAATATATCGTCAATTATTAGAATGCTTCTACCTTTGATTAAGTTCGGTTTTTCGCAGACAAAAGCATTTTTCACGTTATCAGACTTCAAAACGACGTTTTCTAATATTTTTTGTTGTTTTGTGTCTCGGCTTTTCCGTAGATTATGAGCAAGCGGTAATTGCAATTTTTCGGCTACTTTTTCGGCGAAGTTTTTAACTAAGTTGCCGGATTTAGTCGGAGGCACATAAAGCACTAAGTCGAATTCTACATTGCGAAATTGCTTGTAGAAAGCTCTAACTGTCAAGTCAACTAATTGCTGAGGATATTCTCCGCCGTTTTCATATTTACACTTATGTATTGTAGCTCCGATATTGGAGAAGCCATAATACGAACCAGCTACTCCGCTGATTAGATTAATCTTCTTCAAATTATATTCAATGATAGGGAAGGAGTTAGCTTTGAATTTCTCGAGTTTTCTACTCCATTCATTAGTTATTGCGACTATTGGCTTCTTCAGTCCAGTATTGTCGCAATTTTTGAATTCAGCATTGAGCGAATCGCCTAAATAATTGCATAAAAATCTCATTCGTGATTCTTTAGTCTCTGCATATCGAATCATGTTGTCTAAATCATGGAGCTTGGCTTGCTTTAGTTGCTCAAAGAGCCTATAGTCTAATTCCGGAGCGTTAGGTATATATTCTAATAGCTTAGCTCTGCCGTCGATTATTTCTCTTGCAATTTTCTGATCAATTAGGTCTGCTCGGATTACTCTGATTGGAGTTTGGCGTAAATTAGTTTTACGCATCAAATCGCGTTCGCCGAACATTTCTTCCTTAATTGCAGAAATTACTTTATGGTATTGTTTTTCGGGCGGTTTGGCTTGCTCAATGAATTTAATCGGCAAATCTTTATCCTCAGGATTATAGCATAATATAATATATGAATGCTTGCCGTCCCTGCCGGCTCTACCGATTTCTTGATAATAATGAATAGGCGATTGCGGAAATTGAGTATGAATGATGAAGCGAATATCGGATTTGTCTATTCCCATTCCAAAAGCATTGGTGGAGATAATGCACTTCCACTTATTATTCATTAATCCTTTTTCGATTTCAATGCGTTCTTCTTTAGGAAGTCCGGCATTGTACGCAACTGATGGAATATCCAGATGCTCGAACCAATTAGAGTAAACTTCGGTTTCGTAGCGAGTGCCGGTATAAATAATTCCTGAACCGGGAAATTTTGGAATGTTCTGCCCGAGCCAAATCATTTTCTCATCGTCATTTTTTACGTCTAACACAAATAGCCCCAAATTATTTCTCAGCAAATTTCCACGTATGGTAGTGATGCTATGACCAATTTGCTCTTCAATATCTTTTTGTACTTTTAACGTTGCAGTGGCAGTAGTAGCTAATACGGGAATATGAGCAGGAAGCAATTTCACCAAGTTAATTATTCTGCGGTATGATGGGCGGAAGTCGTGTCCCCAAACGGATATGCAATGAGCTTCGTCGATTACAAGCATTGAAATTTTCAGTTCCATAGTAGCTTCAAACCATTCATTATTGTCTTGGCGTTCGGGAGCTATGTATAAGATTTTTAATTCTCCGGCTTTTGCTCTTTCGAGAATGTCGTTGTTATCAGCGAGAGTTTGTTCGCTATTAATGCACTCAGCTGCAATTCCTAAGCTTTTGAGTTTATTGACTTGATCTCGCATTAAAGCAATTAATGGTGAAAATATAATTGTAAGTCCCGGAGAAATAATTGCAGGGAATTGAAAGCATAAAGACTTGCCAAATCCTGTTTTTTCGATTAACAGAACTCGTTCGCCACGGAGGATTCGCTCAATTGCTGTCCATTGTTCGTCGTAAAACTTTGGTAATTGAAATACTTTGTTTAAGGTAGTTTCTGCTTGTTCGCGTGTCATTTCTCACCTTTGTAAATATTTTATTAGAATTTCTATATTTGTTCATAAATAATAATACGATTTAAAATGTCGGAGAATTGATTACCAACTTCCTCCGAATTTTAATTTGACTTCCCATTCTTTTTGCGTTCTAT
>CAZIIZ010000573.1:0-2549 GCA_964539225.1 uncultured Hyphomicrobiales bacterium
TTTTAGTAAATACTCATGAACACGCTCTTCCGAATCCTTGGGCTACCTTTAAAGCAGAAGAGAAATCGCCAACTCTGCCTAAACCCATAGACCTCTTTTGTAATGCCGAATAGTTGCCGATTTCTACTACATCGAAGCCTCTGGCTCGCATATAATTTCTTGCTATGTCTGCAATACCACTAATTGAAGTAGAATTCAAAATGTTGATTTGAATTCCTTCTGTTGGAGTTTCAGGCTCAACGGAGCGGTCTAATTCACTATCAACATGTTTATGGATAAATATTCTGGTAAAGAAAGATCCCAGTAATACTACCACTATAATACCCACCACTACTAATCCGAATTTTAATAATATCTTGTTCAAAACATTTACTTTCTAAAAATACGGTTCTACTATATATTTTTCTTTTATATATAATCAGTTTTGATTAACTTAATGTACCAAAAAAATATTCACAAATTTAGCTATTAATAGATTAAAGAACAAATCAAATAATAATATGAGAGCAATTAGAGTAAATTTGATAAATAATATAGCCGGAGTGTTTGTATTTCAATCGGATGTGGTGATTATTATCAAGAATGGAATAGTAGAGTCAATACAGAAATTCTCAATATTTGTTGCCAAATTTCCTAATCAGGCGATTGAGGATTTAACTGAGTACATTGCTCTGCCGGGTTTTGTGGATGCTCATTCGCATTTTCCTCAACATTACATTACAGGAATTGGTAACGGTGAGTTGCTCGATTGGCTTAATAATTATGTGTTTCCGACGGAAGCGAAATTAGATAATTATGAATTAGCATATAAGCAAGCATTTGAATTTTTTACTACTGCTATCGCCTACGGTACTACTCGTATCGTTTCGTACAGCACTTCGTCTGAACTTGCTACTGATGCTGCATTTCAAGCTGCAAACGATTTGAATATTCAAGCAATGATTGGTAATACGATGATGGACTCATTTTGTCTCGATGGCTTGAAAAAAACGAAAGAAGAAAATATTGTTATTGGCGAACGGATAGCTAAGAAGTGGCATAATGCGAACAATGGAAGATTGCAATACATCGTTACTCCTCGTTTCGCCGGATCTTGTTCGTTTGATTTGCTAAAGATGGCTTCAGAATTTGCAGTCGCGAATGATTTAATCATTCAAACCCATTTGGCAGAGAATCTATCAGAATTAGAATTTATCAAATCAACGTTCCCTGAGTGTATGAGTTATACGGATGTGTATTTTAAATCTGGGATTCTGAGAGAGAATACTGTGCTGGCTCATTGCATTTATTTATCTGAAGATGAAATAGCGATGATAAAAGATTCTGGAGCAGTAATTTGTCATTGCCCAAGTTCAAATATATTTTTAGGAAGCGGTATTATGCCAGCTCGGAAATATTTGAATACTTCATTGGCTTTGGTATTAGGTTCAGATGTGGGTGGAGGCGAAAGTTTATCTATGCTTGCCGAGATGAAGTCCGCAATAGAAGCGTCCAAGCTCAATTTGCTATTGGTTAATCAAAATGAAAGTTCACTTGCTCCTAATGAAATATTTAATATTATGTATGCTGGGAATAATATTTTCGATAAACAGATTAAGTATGGATTGAATGAAGGTGATTATGCGGATTTAGTATTTTATCGAAAGGACAAAATACTTTCGAATCCTTTAGTACTATCCATTGAAGATATTCTCGCTCAATTGATTTATACTTGCTCGAATAAATATGCTGATAAAGTGCTTTTAATGGGCAGAGAAATTGGATAAAGTAATATTGGGATTGCGTAAAATCGAGATTCAGTAAATTGCTTTTATCTCAATATTTATATCAAAAGCACGATTAATAGAGTTTAATAATAGCTGCCGTGATTAATATTAATGTATAAGTTTAAAAATTAAAATTCAAACATACTTGCAAATTCATAAATGCATAACAATTAAATGAATAGCTATTTCAGATAAATGTAATGAGAATTATGTCAATATTCTCATTCGTATTATTTAAAAACAGATCAAAATTAGTCAATATAACAAAGCAGAATTATAGTCATAATTAATTATCTAATAAATAGGGCAAGTTGTTCGTATATTATTAGTTATTTTGAGCAATTATTCAAAATATTTATTCTGTGTTAAAAATTATACTTGTTTTTTAATATTTTTTTTTTAAATTGTGTTTTGAAAAAATTTAGAACGCGAACGCAAAACAAATATTACTATAATTTTATAATAATGGAGGAATTCAATGAAGACAACGAATGTTAACCCTTATATCGAACCCGGATTAGAATATCTAGGTTTAACCAATCTAAAAAAAGTACACTGGAATAATTCTACTCCTTCGCTGTACGAACACGCAATCAAAAATAACGAAGCTCAAATTTCGCATTTAGGTCCATTAGTCGTTAGCACAGGTAAAACCACAGGGCGTTCGCCGAATGATAAATATATCGTTAAAGACGAATTAACTGCCGACAAAGTAAATTGGGGCAAAACCAATGTAGCTTATGAAGGTCATAAGTTTGATATGGTATTTGAAAGAGTAAAAGA
>CAZIIZ010000574.1:0-2543 GCA_964539225.1 uncultured Hyphomicrobiales bacterium
ACGAGATTTCTGAATGTGACTGGAGTTCAGACGTGTGCTCTTCCGATCTACTAATTATGTGGATAGTTTCAGTGATATTCCAATCTGCTTGCAATAAGCCCTTATAATATTTCGAATATCCATATTTAAAAGATGGCGAAGTCTTGTTTAAATCAGTATCTAAAAATAATAAAAAGTTAGATGCCGGATTGATTTCATAATCACCACCGGAAATTGTGGCTGTCAATGCAAAGTTATCACTAATAGGTTTTTTATATGTGAGATAAAGATGACGCAAATCTTGTCCCCATAAGTTTTGATCTGAATATACATAGTTAGAAGGAATGGTAGCCATAGCACCGGTTTCTAAAGTATGCTGCCAATCGAAGCCAAAAGTGAAATCTTTATATTTAACTTTGCTCAAAATATTCCAATTGTTAATAGGATATTCCTTCTTGATTGATTTATCTTTATACTGATTCACTACTGCATAATCATCATAATCTTCGTGAATCTTGTAATCTTCGCCTTGGTATGCTCTTAAAGCCAGAGTAAAGTCCATATCGTCTCCGATTGCTTTTCCGAATAAAACATCAGCAATCACGGCATTAGTACTCGAATAAGTAACTCCGGCTTGTGCTCCATTAATATCTTTACCGTCCTTAGTGATTAAATTGATTACTCCGGAGTAGGCATCCGCTCCGTAAAGTGCTGAAGCTGGACCATAAACCACTTCAACTCTTTTATAAAAGCTCAATGGAATGTTGTGACCGTATAAAAATCTTTCGCCGGTTGTTGGATTATATTTTTCACCATCTTGTAAAATGGCAATTTTTTGATTGCCGGTAATTCCACGCATCAGTACTAATGTACGTACTTCACCTTGATTTTCGTATGACACATCAACTCCGGGCATCGATCTAAAAATATCTTTTAAATCTCTCCAACCATATTTTTTAATTTGGTCAGCAGAATAGGAAATAACCGTCGCCGGAGCATCAGAAATTTTCTGAGCTTTTTTGGATGCAGTTACTACTTCGGTGTTCATCAAATCTTCTAAAGACATATTTAGAAGATCATTGGTGTCTTGAGCCCAAATTCGAGAATTCGGAGATATTACCAAAGCAGCAGCAATTGCAACTTTAGCAAGATTTTTTAATATTTTTTCCATAGCTTCCATTACTAATATTTATTAAACAATTTAGAAATTTTTTAAGATATTCAAAATTAGATAAATAATTAATTCACTCGATTTATAATTTCTTATTTAATAGAAAATTATTCAAATACTTACAATTACAATTTCACATTCATTCCAACATTAAATACGATACCATCATATAATGGAATTAATGTATTAACTTGTTTATTCGGATAGTCGGGATAAGTGATGTATTTATTTAACAAATTATCTCCTTCTATAAACAGACTTATACTCTTTTCAGATTGAATCCCTAATAAAGCATTTAATTCCATTGAAACTTTAGCTGATAATAGATTGTATGCCTCAGCTTTAGGATTCAAATCTTTTGTACTCGGATTTACTAATGAAGTAGCATGTGGTTCGCCAAAGAAACTATTATAAACACCAATTGTTACTAACTTGTTACTATAGAGTAAACCGCCTTTGACCATTGTATTTGGGTGAAGCGAGGCATTATCCAATGTATCAGCTTTAGTATTTGTTTGCCAGTACGCATTAGCGATAAGGAAAAGATTATCTATAATCGACCATTTCACTTCCGCTTCTATACCGTTGAAAGTCCAATCTCCACCATTAAGATATTTGAAATAAAATGACGGTTCATAATATGCTTTTCGAGTAATAATGTCCGTCATTACACTATGATAAAAAGTAATACTCGATTGGATCACTTTAGAATTATAGAATAATTGAGCCTCGAAAGTACTAATAATTTCGGGTTTCAGTGAATCGTTGCCTTTAAAGACTGGATGATTAAATCCGGTTTCATTTGCATATCCGCGTCTAAATGCTTGGCTATACAAAATTTTAGCACCGAAATTCTCGTTTAAATTAGCAATCAACCCAATTCTCGGCGATAAATTAGCATCGATTTTGTCAATTTTATTTACTTGCATTCCGGCTATTGCTTTAAACATATTCAAAAACTTATAGTCAATTTGAGTATATCCAAACATAGCATTCAAATCTTTACTTATTATAATATCTCCATGCCAAGTATTTAGTTCGTAACCACCACCAACTAATATATTCATATTCTCAACTGGTTGATACCTGACGTTCAGTTCGAATAAATTACTTGTACCAGTCCCTAAATTTGAAGCACTGCCAACTTCTCCATACCAAGTATGATTGTTGAATGTGTAATTGGCGGCTATAGAAAGATCTTTTGAAATATCATAAGCATAACCCAAATCAGCCATATAAGATTTATGTTGAGTTACTGATCCTTTTTCAAAATATTCACCACCACCATTGAGGGCTAAGTGTTGAAAGTCAATTGCCGAAACATTCAACGAAAAACCTTTATAAAGGAGATTGCCATAAGTGCCAATACTTCGAGTAGAAAAATAATCGCTAC
>CAZIIZ010000575.1:0-2528 GCA_964539225.1 uncultured Hyphomicrobiales bacterium
GCTGGTGCTGGGTGGAGAGCACCACGGTGTCGATGGAATCGGGCTTGCCGTCGAATCTTTCTTTGCCTATAGTGTAGGCTAAGATAGTTTTCTTTTCATTCCAAGTCAAATTGTCGATATGGAGTTTTTCGCCGCCGTCTGCTTTTTTCGGCAATGCGAATTTAGCATTCAAATCAACGTAATATAAACCATTTGTTTTAGCATCTTTATCCGATTTAACGAACACAAAATAAGATGAAGTGCTATCGAATTGGAACGACGACACGTCCGATAATTCAATTTCGGCTTCATCGGGCAAGTTGCGTAGAACTATGGTCTTGCCGGCTGGACGATTTTTCTTTTTATCGTCGGCTTTAGTAGCTGGTTTATCGTCCGAAATGTACGCAAGCCAAAGTCCGCTATTTGATTCGGTAAATTTGCTAACGCTTTTAATATTGGTAATTTTGCCGTCTGAAGTGCGAACGATAGCCAAACCATTTTTGGGTTTTTCTTTATCGGCATTCTCAGCCTCGATAGCTTTCGGGCGAACTGTGAAGAATGCCCATTCCGAGGTTTTGTTGAACTTTGGCGACATTCCGCAAGGAATTCTGTACGTGGTATCTTTTAAAATCGACATCAGACATCCTTCGTAGTCGCCTCTGTCGGGATACGTAAAGTACGCTACGAAATTCCCGTTGTCGCTTATCGTCTGACCGCGAAGCATCTTCAGCCTCATAGCATCTTCGTAAGTCAGATACTTTTTCTGAACCGTTGCACTCTGCGAAATACATATATTCGGGACGGCAAAGCCAATCATTGCCATTATTATCCCGATTATAGAGTATTTATTCGTCATAAGTCTCTCCGTGTATTTAATAAATTATTTATGTTATGCTTAATTATTCTAATTTGCAATAATTTAAGAACTTAAAAATACGAAAAATTCAGTTAAAAATAAAGCAAATAGCGAATCAGGTAATGTAAATTCTACTTAGTGGAGTTTATTTTTGAAGAATTTGGCGATTATTTTTCAATCTTAAATAATTAACTAAAATTATTTTTCTCCATTTTACGTCTCAATACTTTGTACTTATACTATATTCATATCTAATGGAGAATTTTAACAATGACATTTACAAAACAACTGCTATCTATACTGGCTTTTGCTACTATAGGTTTTTCTGCATGCAGCAACCCACCCACTACTCCTATAAGAAATTGGGATGACGAGTATGGCATTATAGCTACTCCATTAACCATCACGGCTAAACTACAATCTAAAATACTTGTAAATCTTGGGGATAATTACGGGGAGAAGCCCATACCTTGGGAGCAGGGTGCAGGTAAACTTGTAGCTTGGAACGCATGGAGTGCTATGAGAATAGAAGTACCTGTGAGCGAGGATGGTAGCTTCACGATGACTTTGCCCGGCTCTTTGAAGTATTCCAGTTTAGTTAACTTTAGGAACGGTGACAGTACGCTATCAGAAAGTCCTGCTAATTTCTTATCGTTAATGGATCCGTTACGTTCCTTTTTCTTTTATCCACTTGACAATCCTACCACACCAGAAATAGATGAATCATTAGCCTTTCGGGGAATAATTTCACCAAAACTTATTAGGGAACAAGACTCATGTGCTTATCAAGCTTTTGAATTCATGATGAGTGAAGAGGCTGCCTTGAGCTTTGGCTCTGCTGATAAAAGGCACAAATATAACTATACATACAAAAAGGGTTGGAACATCGGAACTTGGAAAGAAGAAAATGGAGTTTCCGTGTACTCAATTGTCGATTCATTGCCAGCGAATGTAGTATGGTTCTAAGCTATTTAAAATTATTTATTAGCTTTTTTCGTATCACATTTAGTACTTATATTAAATTTATTTCTTAAGGAGAATTTTAACAATGACATTTACAAAACAACTGCTATCTATCTTGGCTTTTGCTACTATTGGTTTATCTGCGTGTAAAGATAACCCCGTTTATGATTATGACAATGAATATAAATGGAAAGAAGATAATTGGAAAATTGAAGCCACTCCTTTGATTATAAAGGGCAAACTCTATTCACGGAAATATGTAGATTACGGAGATGAGTTGAGATATAAACCCATACCTTGGAAACAAGGTGCCGGATGGCTTTTTGGGTATGATGGAGGGCTACCTATAAATGTGAGAGCAGAAGTGAGCGTGGACGGTAGTTTTACTATGACTTTTCCCGGAATTGTAAAGTATCCTGCTCTCCTTCAATTTGAGAACTGGGATAGTCTTCTAACTGCAATCCCAACTCATTTTTTATTATTAGCTTGTCCGGCGATAAGTTCATTTGACTTTTATCCATTGGATAATCCTGAGACACCGGATATTAATGAATGGCAGAAAAGCGGTACCATTACTCCTTCACTAATCAGTGATATAGACTCATGTGCTTATCAAGATTTTGAATTCATGATGAGTGAGGATGCTGCCTTGAGCTTTGTCTCTGCTGATAAAAAGCACAAATATAACTATACATACAAAAAGGGTTGGAACATCGGAACTTGGAAAGAA
>CAZIIZ010000576.1:0-2514 GCA_964539225.1 uncultured Hyphomicrobiales bacterium
ATTGCTCCGAATTCATTCGCATTGCTTGCGTCGGACTCGATGATATTCAATTCCTACCATCACTTAACGGCGAATAATAATATTTACTTATTTCACAAACGCAATTTGTTCAATAACACGAACGATAAATTAGCTATCATCGACCCGATGGGAAAATTGGTAGATGAAATGGAATATGACTATCATCAGCAGAATTCCGAACTGTTTCCTCTGAAAAATCGCAGTTTAGAGAAACTATCTCCGGAATTGGAATCCAATAATCCGGAAAATTGGAAATCATGTTTGGACATCCTACTCTCCACTCCATTGCGAGCCAATAATACGATTCAGCCTCCAAATTCTGAATTAGATATTACGCTATCGGCAAACCCATATAGAAAAAATGTAGATAAATCTTGTCTGTTGGATATAAAATCTGAATATAAGTCTGCTTATTATTCGATTAAGGTGATAGATTTAGAAGCTAATTGCGTTTCGACGATTCGCAATCTTGGAGTAATCGGAGTGAATGCCGAGTTCGACATCGCCGAATATTTATCTAATCTGAGCGTGGGAGTTTATTTGCTTAAAGTTGAGTTGACCGACACCGAGTCAGGTAAGTATGATTCTAAATTAAAACTTTTCGCAGTGGGCGAGGAGTAGGGCAGAGCTAATCAATAATATCCATTTAAAAAAATAAAAAAAATCGAGTAAAGAAGTAAGCATTAACTGCTTACACTCTCTACTCGATTTCGTCTTTTTAAACTAATTGAAACTATTCTGTCGGTTTATTTAATTTTTTTCGTTCTACGATAAATAAAACTACGAACATCAAGCAGCTTCCAATGATTGTCGATAGCGTTATCATCTTGCCTGAAGCATAAGCTGCTGATTCATATTTCATTTCGATTGTATGAGTGCCTGACGGCAATTCAATGGCTCTAAAAGCATAATTTGCTGGATAGAGTTCGGTCTCTTTTCCGTCTATATATGCTTTCCAGTCTTTGTAATAGATTTCGCTAAAGCATAGAATAGCATTCTCTGCGGTAGTTGCTGAGTACTGGATATAATTGCTTTCGTATTTTTCTACTTTTACCGAATGAGCGACGCTATCTGAAGCTTTACCAGACAAGGCGAGCTTACTCGCTTTTTCTAATACTACTTCATTGCGGAAATCGAAATTTGAAAGTAGCGAGAAATCATTGCTTTTCGCAGCACTTTGAATTCTCGAAGTCTCAATCACGTTATCTTTATATACGAACCAAGCATTGCCAAGAGCAGTCGGACGATTCATAAATGCCAATTGGCGAGCGGCAGAATCTATGTCTAATCCGTATCGCACGTTTCGCATATCGTTCAATTTAGCTTCCGGAGTAATCGGCACCATCATTCTATTCAAATATAAAGGATTATAACCTTCGATTAGCATAATATTGTCGAGCATTCCTTGATTGTCTTCCATCGGTTTAGCCATAGTCTGACCCTTGCTATTGTATAGACGCATTTTCACGCGGAATACATTGCTTGGGAATTTTGGAGTAAGAGTATCACGCATTTGCGGAGCTTGATTAAAGAAGGAAGTATATTCAGCTAATGGGTCGGCACTTGATTTGTTGAAATCTTCTCCGGCTGAATATAGGTCAAAAAATACTATAATAATAATAGCAGAGCCGGCAATAATTGAATTATATTTGAATTTGTAGGCAGTAAAGCTTACTAGGAAAGTTAATCCCGCAAATAAACTTGCTAAAAGTCCGTATTCGTCCACTGCTGATTTGAATTCTTCCGGTGTGTTGAAGGCATTTGAATATACTCCAATTGCACCCAATAATGCTAACGCTAAAATTGATCCGAATGCTATATAAACCTTGCGAGATAATTTCTTGTTATTCGCATTCATGAATAGTGCATCGAATCCCATTCCGGCGGCTAAAGCAAAGCCAAGATTGGCTATAAACATCATTCTCGCCGGATTTCTAAATAGTCCGAAAAATGGTAAGCTATAGAATATATCGAACATAAATCCATTGCTACCCAAAGCAAATAAATAAGCAAACACTGAAAGTCCGAGCATCAATTGCATTTCTCTGCGTTTGATATTAGCGATAAATCCGAATAAACCTAGAGCTAATATTGAAATGCCGAAATAGAATGACGTTTCCCAATAATAATGAGGTTGAGCATTCTTCAAATGATAAGGCACTTTCATGTCATTATTCGCATTGCGGTTGCCGAATAGTTTAGGCATTATTGCGGTAAAAGTTTGTTGGAATTGCAATGAGCCTTCGGTTACGAATTCATAAGTAGAATTGCTACGTTTAGATTCTTTTACTAAATCATTAGTCGGCATAAACTGAATCATAAACACTCCGGCAGCTATTGCTATCGTTAGGAATGCAGAAACTACCGAAATTCCGATTCTCTTTGGTTTGATTTCGCCATCTTTGATGCCTGCGATTAAGAACCAAACAAACACGAATAACAGAATTAATCCTTCGTATAGCGACATTGGCGTATGACCGGAAAGCATACTCA
>CAZIIZ010000577.1:0-2510 GCA_964539225.1 uncultured Hyphomicrobiales bacterium
TATATCCTGATGAATCAGTGAATGAGCTTGGAGTAAATATTGAGCATAATTCAATAATTAGCGACTATGAATTAGCGGAATTAAGAGCTTATAATGTATATAAAGAATTGATAAAGCTGCTAAATTACAGCAAGAGTTATAAAAAATATCAAGACAAAATAAAATTTGGAATAATAGTGGAAAGTAGCGATGCTAAGGAAAAATCTAATTCTAAATTTGACATAAGGATATCTGACGATAATTTGACTCAAAAGTAAATTATCTGCACGAATTGCATAAATATGAGATAAATTACGATTGGAATTTAATCGGATTATTTTTATCAATATAAAATATACTTAATCGCATCTATCTCATTATATCATAAGCGTTTAATATATATTATCCTTTCTTAAATTCTAAACTATATATTAACTTATAATGTTTTAATGTACTTAGAAAAAAAAATGTGTTATAAATAAAAAAATGATTTGTAAATTTGCATTAACCGTAAATGTTTTATAATATTTAAAATATCTTAGCTTGAGGAATATATGGCAAATCTGAAAAAGATAGTAGATGTGATTGAAGACAAATGCGTAAATTGTCACCAGTGTATAGCTGTTTGTCCAGTTAAATTTTGTAACGATGGAAGTGGTAGTTATGTGAATATCAATCCAAATTTATGTATTGGGTGCGGAAATTGCGTAAAAGCTTGCACCCATGACGCAAGAATTGGAATTGATGATATGGATATGTTTTTGCAGGATTTGCGTTCCGGCAAAAAAATTATAGCAATTGCAGCACCGGCAATTGCCGCAAATTTCCCGGATACTTATCTGCAAATGAATGCTTGGTTGAAAAGTCTTGGAGTAAAAGCAGTATTCGATGTTTCGTTTGGAGCCGAATTGACTGTTAAATCTTATTTAGATCATGCTACCAAGAATAAGCCTAAAACAATCATTGCTCAACCTTGCCCTGCGATAGTAACTTATATCGAAGTGTATCAACCTGAACTGATTCAATACTTAGCTCCAGCCGATAGCCCTATGCTGCATACCATAAAAATGGCAAAAGAGTTTTATCCGCAATATAGAGATCATAAAGTAGTCGTGCTGTCTCCTTGTTACGCTAAAAAAAGAGAATTTGACGAAACCGGATTGGGCGATTATAACGTAACCTACAAATCAATTGATAAATATCTAAAAGACAATAATATCAATTTACATAAATATGAGGAATCGGACTACGATAATCCTCCGGCTGAACGTGCTGTATTATTTTCGACTCCGGGCGGACTGATGCGTACTGCCGAAAGAGAAGTGCCAGGCATTTCAGAAAAAATTAGGAAAATCGAGGGCGTAGAGCATATATATCATTATTTGCACTGTTTGCCTAAGTCAATTGAACGAGGTTCTGCTCCGTTGATTGTAGATTGCTTGAATTGTGCATTAGGATGTAACGGCGGTCCGGCGACTATGAATCAGAATGGATGTGTAGATGAGGTGGAATTCCTTATCGAAAAACGATCCGAGAAAATGAAAGAAAGATATAAGAACACTTCTAGCGGAACTCTTACTAAAACTATTGACGATTATTGGAAACCGAATTTATACAACAGAAGTTATGTAAATAATTCTTCCAATAATAATGTCGAAATTCCGAGTCCGGCAAAATTGAACGAAGTGTTTCATAAAATGTTGAAATATACTGATGAAGACAAATATAATTGTGCTGCCTGCGGTTATGGTGAATGCGAACAAATGGCAATCGCTATTCACAATGGATTAAATAAGCCTGAGAATTGCCATTTCTATAAAGAAGCATTATTACAAAAATTATCTACTACGATTAAGCTAGATCTACATTCTAACTTAGATAATTTAATACAAGGTAACGACAATCAAAGCTCAAGTGTGATTAATATGGCGGCTTCGATTAAACAGTACATCGGCACTGTTAATGCAATGAGAGAAATAATTAAATCTCAGAATGACAATATCAATGGTATAGCCCAAGCGATGAGCGAATTGACCAATGGAATTGAAAATGTGCATAATCACGCTACCGATGCAGCAATGCACTCAAATTCAGGACAGAAAAATGCAAATGATGGAGTTAATAAAGTGAAAGTGTTAGCTCAACAAGTGTCTTCATTTAGTTTAAATATGAATAATATCAGCGGCGAAGTCAATAACGTATTGTTGATGAGCGAAAAGATAAGCAAAATGCTAAAAGGTATAGTAGAAATTGCCAACCAAACAAATCTATTGGCAATTAATGCTGCCGTCGAAGCAGCTCGAGCAGGTTCGCACGGACACGGTTTCTCAATTGTAGCGGGCGAAGTTCGTACTCTTGCCGGAAAAACATCAGCACTTACTCGCGAAATTGGAGACGTGATTGATGGTATTCGTAAAAACGTTGATTCAGCTGTAAAAGAAACGACTAACGGATTAAAGATTTCAGAAATTGGTCTGGTGGGCGATTCGGTTAATTAATCTGCGTTAGCAGTTTGAGGGTTTCCGGTACGC
>CAZIIZ010000578.1:0-2509 GCA_964539225.1 uncultured Hyphomicrobiales bacterium
GGTCACAGAGATCGTAATCGGTGCTGACGGTTTCCGGATTATAATTTATCATCACTGAGCGGTATCCCGCTTTCTGAACCGCAGTAAGGGCATTCACGCTGCACCAGTCAAATTCAACTGAGCTCCCGATACGGTATGCCCCTGAACCTAGCACTATCACCGAACGCTGGATGGAAGTCGCATCGGCTGCGTAATCGATGTCATGTTCATTGCCTCCGTAAGTCATGTAGAGGTAATTCGTAACGGCCGGATATTCGGCTGCAAGGGTATCTATCTGCTTCACTACAGGCAGATGTATTGATTTCAAATATATTCGTAGGTAGTATTGGGTACTTTTCATACAGTTCATATGATTCATAAGGATAAATAACACTTAAGCTTTCAATTGATTTAATTTTTGTTAAATCATTCACTACTTGATCTAAATTATTAATTGCAGCGTGAAGCTCTAAATTGATAATTTTCCCTTTATATGACATATTATCAAGATTAATAATAGTGATAGGAGTTTTACTCATGATATAAATATTCGATATTAATGCTGTATTTGTATGAACGTCTTTGAAATTAATTGTATCACTAATATAGAAAGATAACTGTGTTAAGGATTTCCTAAAAAGAAACTCAGGAATTATCGTGTTACCGGAGCAATGAATAAATAGATATTCTACTTTTTTGAGTTTAGTGATGTATTCATAACTTTTTTCCCATCCGCTTGAATACAAATTCGAATTATTGAATGTGATGTCAATCATATCCGAAATATTAATTTCCTTCCGTAATCTGTCAATCAAGTGAATATCGTTTTCAGTAAGCGGATTCAAGAATGAAAAATCCCCATATTTATATCCGGTTAAAGTATCTTGTTCTACATCAATTTTAAATTGTTTATTTTTCAAATTATAACAAATTAAATTCGAAGTGCCAAAACCACCTACTTGATATTTTTCAATTTCTAAATCATTATCGAAGCCAAAACAATGTGAAATTGTAAAAATTAAAAACAGAATTATAGATATATATTCTATAAAGTTTAGAATTATTTGATTATAATTATCGTTAATCATTTTCTGAATCTGGTATTGGTACTGGATTTCCTGCTTTTTCCAATGTCGATAAAACTGAATTATCTTGAAATTTAAACATTCTCCCGATTTTTGTGCTAATGTATTGGATTTTTATTTTAGAAGTTTTCTTTTTGAATAAAGAATTGCAAGAAATTGGCTGTGGAAATTCAAACTTGGCTCCAGAATAATCCTTCTTATATTGATAAGTAAAATAAATACCAACAATCCAAACTTTTCCTCTTCTTTTCTCAATTACTATATTTACTCTTTTTAATCGAACAATTTTATCATAATAGTCGATTATTCCCACAATAGTTGAATCAAGTTTGCTCTCTACTAACTGATTTTGGATTGATTGTAATTCTGTACTGATTTCGTTTTCAATATATGCTCCTCTTTCTACCGTCCATTCATGATACTTAAGATATTTTGTTTCATATCCAATTAAAGAAGTTGTACATATTATTATTAAAATAAGAATAATTCGTTTCATAACCTAAATCTCAAATTTTTAATATAAAATACAAATATAAACAAAATTCCCTTATTCAGACAGCAATTGCTTGAAAGAATAAGGGAATTTATTTAGTAGAAAGATAGTTTATTTAATCGGATTAGCAAAGAACGGCAGCTTTGGATAGTCATCGTCGTTCGGCTTAATCTCGGCATCTTCGAATAATAAATCCGGCACTACTACCGAAGCGTTCGAATAACGGCTTGAACCGAAAGAACCGCCTTGAGTAACGGACGGCATTAAGAAGTTAAGTACGTAATTCGACTTTCCGGCAAAAATAATATCTTTGAATGATTGAGGAGTCATGTTTCCGATTTCAACGCCACGAACCAATTCTTCACGACCGTCGGGATATACTTTGTATGCTTCAATTGGAGGCATCATTTTATTGAATTTTGGAGCAAGCAATCCGGAAGAAAGACCATAAAGAGCAGTCATAAAGATATTTGGATTCATAATTTTCTTGACAATAATCCCATAAGGCAATTCTCTGTCTTTGCAAAGCGTCATCATTTTATCTTTAAGTTCTGAGTATGATTTAGAATGCTCAGAATCGGCACTTAGAATTAAATTAGAAGCGATAGCTCCAGCACCACGATAATGTCCATTCGATTCTCTAACACGTTTGGTCGGCACTCTGCCAGATAGAAGAGTTTTAAGGTAGCCATCTTTTACTAATTGCACATCTAAAGCTCGCACACCTTGGTCGTCGTATTTATAATATCCGTAAAGAGGCACATTCTCATATTTCTGAGTGTTAGGCATAGCTTTAATAGAGAAAAACTCAGGCAAAACTCTTCCACCAATTTTATTCTGGAATGCAGAGTATTTGTCGGCAGATTGCTTTCCTTGTTCGGTCATCATTTCTCTTTGAGTGATCAATTGCGGAGCAAATATTTGAGCGAAAATTTCGCCGGCAGCCTGCGAA
>CAZIIZ010000579.1:0-2505 GCA_964539225.1 uncultured Hyphomicrobiales bacterium
AGATGTGGACGACATCCTCGCAATGACCGAAGGAGTAATCGTTAGAATTTGGAAAGAAATTTTAGGAATGGACATAGAACAGAAATTCCGCAGAATGACTTACCACGAAGCAATGACCAAATACGGAAGCGATAAACCGGATTTGCGTTACGATATGGAATTAAAAGATATTTCTGACATTATCAAAGATTGCGGTTTCGCTGTGTTCACAGATAACATCAAAGCCGGCGGCACAGTAGCTTTACTGAACGCTAAGGGCTGTGCAGGATTCTCGCGTAAGCAAATCGACCAATTAACCGACTTCGCTAAAAAATATGGTGCTAAGGGCTTAGCATGGATGAAATTCGATAAGGGTGAAGTCAATTCTCCTATCGCTAAATTCTTAAGCGAAGCCGAAATCAAAGCTATCAAAGAAACTGCTCAAGCTGAGGACGGCGATTTATTATTATTCGTTTCTGATAAATGGACTCGCACTCTAACTGTACTTGGTGCCTTAAGAATTGAAATCGCTAAGCAAAGCGGAATCATTGATAAAATTAAGGACAAATTCTCGTTCCATTGGGTAACTGAATTCCCATTGTTTGAATTGGACGAAGAGTCATGCCGATTAGCCGCAATGCACCACGCATTCACTTCGCCTATGGACGAAGACGTAGAATATTTAGCGACTGCACCAGAGAAAATCAGAGCTAAGGCTTACGACTTAGTGGTCAATGGTGCTGAAGTTGGCGGCGGTAGTATCAGAATTCACGATTCAGCGGTTCAACAGAAAATATTTGAATTAATGAATCTCGGACAAGAAGAAATCGAAAGCAAATTCGGATATTTCACTAAGGCATTAAAATACGGAGCTCCACCTCACGGCGGCATTGCTCTCGGTTTGGATAGATTAGTGATGACTCTATGCGGCACAGATAATATCCGCGACGTAATTGCATTCCCTAAAACTACCAGCGGTCTATCGCTAATGGACGGTTGCCCGTCTCCTGTGGACGACAAACAGCTCGGCGAATTAGCTATCTCGGTTACTAAGATAGAGAAAGTTTAAAGTAGTTAGATTTATTCAATTCTCCCTTCGGATGGTTTTATACTTTCGGAAGGGAGAAGATTTTAAATAAAATATATGAAAAATAATCAGAAAAATATAAAACTAGAATTTTTAAATGTATATTTTCAATTGTTTGGAGCTACTATTGATAAATTCCAAATAAAAGAAAAAAAAATACTTGGAAGAGTGTCTTGGGTTGATGCACCAAAAGATTACCAAGACTTTATTTGGTATATACCTAATTATACTGATGAAGAATGGCAAAACTTAATTGAGTTGACTTTGTATTTGGGTGAACAAAAATTAGTTGATATGGATCAGGTGTCAATTACGGAAATTGAATTAATTGATAGATTGATTCTGGCAAAATGGGAAAAAGATGTTTCTCAAAAGACAATAGATTTGCTTTTCTTTATTGAAGTTAACATGGTGGACGATGGAGTTGAAACCGACTCCTTTTTCTTGCATTTTTAGTTTATACAAATTGCCCAAATTCTTCTAAATATTTAGGATTGTCCTTTATTATCCATCTTTTGAATGCCGTGAAACTACTCGAATTTGTTAGCTCTTCTAATACTTTGTTTTTTATTACTACTTTTACAGGAGAATCCGAATCGAAGTAATCGTCTAACAGAGAATTAAAATGATAAATTTCTTGAAGAATTCTTCTTCGCAGATTGTTAGATTCTATTCGCTTTAATATAGTAGTCCCATTGTAAAGATTATTCAGTAAAAGTGCTGTCATTTCAATTTTTGGATTGCTTTCGATTGTATCAATTAGCACTAACTCTTTAGGAAATGGGTTCATATAATATCGGATTTTAGTATCAACACCATCCTCTTCAACCGTACAATTGAGAATATCTTCATACTTATCTGATTTGGTACTATTGCAATGCACACAAGCAAAAAATAGATTATCCCAATCAAATTTCAAATCTTTATTCTCACGATGCGGCTTGAAATGCTCAACATTGATACTTGTAATGTCTTTATCTTCGCATAGATAACATTTATTTTTGAAGTCAGCTTGCAATCGTTCCAAAACTTCAGGTTGTTTATAATCGCCATTAGCTTTAGATTTTTCAATTTCTAAACTTTCCGGAGCAGGTTGAGATTTCGGGAAATAAATCATTCTTAATTCCCTTTGATTGATTGCTTAGAGCGAATTTGTTGAAATTTTACTGCTAATTCTTGAGATGCAAACTTTGGCAATTCTGCAAAATACTTTTCCAATTCACGTAAACGCAGTAATTGTTCATCTGATATACTTTGAGCTAATGCTAATATTTCGTATTCAATAAGATCTGATTTTAGTTGATCGGAATATTTATCAGAATCAAAATAGCTTTCGATTATCGTTTCATAAGAATAGCCGGATAATTCAGTAGTAACAATACGTTTCTCCAAATCGCAAATCACGGCATCGTTGAGCGAAGTAATTATAAATGGCGAAT
>CAZIIZ010000580.1:0-2500 GCA_964539225.1 uncultured Hyphomicrobiales bacterium
GAAAGTGAGGTTAGTGTGAGCAAAGTAGGACAAATAGAGCGTGCCACGCAGAATCGTATAGTTAAGCTGTTTCAGCAAGAGCTTGGCTATCGGTATTTGGGCAATTGGGAAAAAGAAGAAAGTAACAGCAATATAGATGAAGCATTGCTTACGGCGTATTTAATCAAAAAAGGTCATAGCCCGAACTTGATAGAAAAAGTACTGTATGAATTCAGGAAAATTGCCGTCATAAATACGAATGATAATCTTTATCAGGCAAATAAAGATGTCTATGCCGCACTTCGTTATGGTATCAATGTGAAAGAAGAAGCCGGACAAAACAAAGAAACTGTTTACTTGATTGACTGGAATAATCCATCAGAAAATGATTTCGCTATTGCCGAAGAAGTAACGATTAAGGGACAGTATAATAAGCGTCCGGATATAGTGCTTTATATCAATGGTATTGCAGTCGGAGTATTGGAGCTGAAACGCAGTACTGTTTCCGTATCGGAAGGCATCCGCCAAAACAACGATAATCAAAAACACATTTTTATCAAACCATTCTACACAACGATTCAGTTAGTTATGGCTGGGCAAGACATCGAAGGTATGCGATATGCAGCCATTGATACTCCAGAAAAGTATTATCTGAAATGGAAGGAAGTCAATGCGGAATTTAATCCGCTCGATACTTACCTTTTAGAACTGACTCGGAAAATACGAGAGCAGTCTGCTCAAGCAGTAAATCAGTTAGACAAGAATCTTATTGAAATGCTGAACAAAGAACGGCTAATTGAAATATTACATGACTTTGTAGTATTCGACCGTGGACAGAAGAAATTTTGCAGACCGAATCAATATTTCGGCATCAAAGCCGCTCAAGAAAGTATCCGAAACAACGAGGGTGGAATTATTTGGCACACTCAGGGTAGCGGCAAAAGTTTGACTATGGTGTGGCTCGCTAAATGGATTCGAGAGTTTAACCCAAATGCCCGAATTCTCATCATAACCGACCGAGATGAGTTAGACAAGCAAATTGAAAAAGTCTTTAAAGGAGTAGATGAACAGATACTCAGAACTAAATCCGGTGCAGATTTGATTGAGAAATTGAATGCAACTACGCCTTGGCTATTGTGTTCTCTAATCCATAAATTTGGTAATAAAGATGAAGGTGCGGATAGGAAGAAAGACTACGACAACTATTTAGAAGAATTGAAGAATAATCTGCCTAAAGACTTCAAGCCAAAAGGCGATTTTTACGTGTTTGTAGATGAATGCCATCGTACACAAAGTGGCGAGCTAAACAAAGCAATGCGAAATATTTTGGGTGAAAAAGCTTTGTTTATTGGTTTCACCGGAACTCCATTGATGAAAGCCGATAAGCAAAAGAGTATTGAAATTTTTGGTAAGTATATTCATACGTACAAATTCGACGAAGCAGTAAAAGATGGCGTTGTATTGGATTTACGATACGAAGCCCGAGACATAGAGCAGAAAATTACTTCTTTAGAAAAAATTGATATTTGGTTCGACAGCAAGACCAAAGGTCTGACTGATTTTGCTAAAACTGAGCTAAAACAAAAATGGGGAACAATGAAAAAAGTCTTCAGTTCTGTTGGTCGCTTGCAAAAAATTGTTGCCGATATACTAATGGATATGGAAACCAGAGAACGCTTACAAAACGGAAGAGGAAACGCTATTTTGGTTTCGGATAGCATATATAATGCCTGCCGATTTTATCAGTTATTTCAGGATGCCGGATTTAATCGTTGTGCTATAGTTACATCTTTTGCTCCATCGTACAGCGACATCAAAGGAGAAGGCGAAGGCTATACCGAAAAGCTGATGCAGTATGACATCTACCAAAAGATGCTAAACGGCAAAACTCCCGAAGACTTCGAAGATGAAGTAAAGAAACGATTCATTGACGAACCTGCACAAATGAAACTTTTGATTGTAGTGGATAAACTGCTAACAGGTTTTGATGCACCGAGTGCTACATATTTGTATATCGACAAGAATATGAGAGATCACGGTTTGTTTCAGGCAATTTGTCGAGTAAACCGCTTAGATGGCGATGATAAAGATTATGGTTACATTATAGACTATAAAGATTTATTTGGCAGTTTAGAAAGTGCTTACCAAGATTTTACTTCCAAGGCTTTTGAAGATTATGATAAAAAGGATGTAGAAGGCTTACTCTCTGACCGTTTAGAAAAAGGAAAAGAACGATTAGACGACGCATTCGAAACCATCCGAGCTTTGTGCGAAGCTGTTTCATCTCCCAAAGGTACGCAACAATTTATTACTTACTTTTGTGGAAATCCGGAAATAAAGGAAGATTTAAAGGATAACGAACCCAAACGAGTTGCTTTGTATAAGGCAGTAATTTCTTTAATCCGTGCTTATGCGAATATTGCCGATGAAATGGAAGAAGCCGGTTATACCATTATTCAGATTAAGAACTCAACTTTCCGAGTTGGACAATTAAGCTCTAAATAGATAGTAACTGCTTGAT
>CAZIIZ010000581.1:0-2493 GCA_964539225.1 uncultured Hyphomicrobiales bacterium
TTTCCAAAATAAAAATATCCTGATATATTCGTTATTTAATTAGATACTAGTTAATAGTTTTTTAGCCGTAATAATTGATTATTTACGTTGTGGGATTTTACAATATCAACACAAACTATTCAATACAAAAATATTAATAATAATCTTCAATAATTTCGTCCCCAAATTTATATACAAACTATATCCAATTAATTGTTATTATAATTATAATGATGATAATTCATCGTTTTCATAATAGTAAATTTCAAACTATTAGCTGAGAAAATAATTATAATTTAAAACAACTTAAAACAATTAAAAAGAAGAAAAATATGAATTTATTATCAAATAAAATCGGACTATGGGCATCTGTATTTTTGACAATATCCTTGCTAACTTGGATTATTTGTTTTATCGGAATATCACTTACATCACCGATATTTATATGGACGAATCTCTCTGATTATTTAATGTTCGAAAAATCGAATAGTCAGTTTTTACAAACTATCGCCAAATCTTGTATGCTTTTGTTCGGACCAATTTACGTTTTGTATATTAGCAGTTTTTACAATTACACACAGGATAAAAAGATTTTAGTTAGTCTTAGTAGCATGTTCGGGTTAGCATTTGCATTACTTTCGAGTACGAATTATTTTGTTCAACTAAGTTCCGTTAGAATCAATATTACGCAAGGTAATATTGCCGGAATTGAACATTTTCTACAAGCAAATCCTTATTCGATAATTTCTTCAATAAATATGCTAGGATGGACTTTATTTCTAGGTTTATCATCATTTCTTATCTCCGCAATTTTTAACAACGACTTGAAAAGCAATCTTCTTCGTAATACCTTTATTGTTAATGGGATATCTTGTTTTATAGCCGGAATTGGATATATCTTAGACATTAAAATTTTGATTTTCATATTTATTAATCTCGGTGTTGGTGGAGCATTAATGACTATATGCATAAGCTCAATTAAACTATTTTTACGATTAAAAAACGAAACGCTACTAAATAATACAATTTAGTAATTTTTCATTTCACATATTACATTAGTAAATATCACTTCCGAGGTTTTACAAACCTCGGATTTTTTTTTGCTTCTATAGCTGCCTTGTATTCAAATTATTGTAAAGTTTGAATTGAGCCAATTGACTCTCGAAATTTCTATTTATATAAAGTCAAATAACATAGTTACACATAAGGATATATGTTAAAGGTATTCAACCTCACGCTTAAGCTCTGGCTATTATACAGATCTTCGGCAATACCTATTAGTACTGTCATTCCGGTTTTGTGAGTCTTCGAACAAATCGTTCTTACGATTCAGCGAGGCTAAATACCGTAATCTATTATCTAAGAGTTTTGAGTATAGTTGGTAGTTCGCTTGCATTATCAAGTTCTTAGATTAGCTACGCTGAATCCGAAGAAGGATTATCGGCATCCACTCGAAGACTCTTTTCACATGATGACAATTCTATAAGATGTCATTCCTGTGGAGCGAGTCTTCGAGCGGATACAGGAATCTAAGCACTTGATAAGACAAGCGAACTATCAAATATACTCAAAGCTCTAAGATAATAGATTAGCCACGCTGAATCTGGAGACAGATTTCCGGTATTCGTTCGAAGACTCACAAAACCGGAATGACAGTATTTATCGGTATTGCCAAAGATGTGTATAATGGTTAGCATACGTGGGAATGACAGTAGAATAATTGATTCCTAAATTAGTTATACGGATTTACTGAATTTGTGTAATCAGCTAAGATGTGTATAATGCTTATGATAGATTAGTGGAAAAATTTTTGAGATATAAATTTCATATTATTATACTTTAGGAATTTCAGTATTAAACAAATTTCCAAATTCTTCGCTTAGAATTTCGTATTTTTGCAGTCATATAATGCAATAATTAGAGAAATAGAAAGAAATATTTAAAATATGAAGAAGCAAATAGAAATAGATTTAAAGATTGAAAATGTGAACGACAACGACTACATCAAAAAAGTAGCCGCTACTATGTGCAAAATCTCTCCCGAAGAAATCACCGAGATGGAATATTTAAAGCGTTCGCTCGATTGCCGCACGCAAACTCCAAAATATAAATTAGTACTGAATGTTTTTACTGAAAGCGACAAACTCGAACAGAATAACGTCCGTGATAAATATAAACAAGCCGATCCTAATAAACGTGTGATAATTGTCGGAGCCGGACCAGCCGGATACTTCGCTGCATTAGAATTGCTCGAATACGGCATCACTCCAATCGTACTTGAGCGTGGTAAAGACGTGCAAGGACGCAGACGTGATTTGAAGGAAATTATGCAGAACGGCGTTGTCAATCCGAATTCAAATTATTGCTTTGGCGAAGGCGGAGCCGGTGCATATTCTGACGGCAAATTATACAATCGCTCCAACAAACGAGGCGATGTACGCAAAGTATTGAAAATCTTCGTTGAACATAATGCCGATGCCGTGTGTTTAAGCGCTTTGTTAACAACTACAATGC
>CAZIIZ010000582.1:0-2488 GCA_964539225.1 uncultured Hyphomicrobiales bacterium
GAAGACTCGCTCCACAGGAATGACAACTCAGAGAGATGTGTATAATGGTTAGCAAGACAATGCCCACAGACCGAACAAATTGCCGGATAATTTATGAGTTTCCAAGTGAGGATGATATAAGTCTTTTTCCATCAAAAGTAAAGTTTTATCTATAGATTGCTTTAATTGGGGATTTCTTGATGCGATCTTTTTGTACTTTCTTTCGAACGCTTTTGAGGCTACTAATTTCATTTATTAGTCTCGGATAGTCTCTGAATTAATTCAGTCGCAGATTCTTCAAATAATATGTTTTGGGAATAATCATTAATAGCTATTTCGTAATTTTCTGCAATCATAGCTCTTTTACGGTCAATAATCCTTTGTCGAATAATCTCCACTAAGCGAATTTGCTGTTTAATTGGTAAATTATCAATCGACTCTAAAATATGATTATATTGCATAAATGTACTCTCAATTATTATTCAACTCTAATACTTTGCAAGGAACGAATACTTATAAATAATATTTTCGCAATTAGCATAAATAAATAGGATCAATACTCCAGAATCTGCCTCTGCCATTATCATACTTCCTCACGCCGAAGTCGCCGAGACCAATCTCTACTTCATTCTCTGCTACCAGACAATCGACTGCGATGAAAGATAGACGGCAAATAATTTCATTATGCAAAAGCATATCGTAATTTAGGTTCGGGAATGGTTCTGCCTAATTCTATAGCGGTTTCAAGCCATAATTGTTTGGCTTCTTTCACATTTTGCAATGCTTCCAAATCAGTAATTCCGTGAGCCATGCAACCCGGTAACTCCGGAATCTCAGCCACAAAGCATTCGTCTTCTTTGCTCCAAAATACGACAACTTCATAATTATTCATTCTTTGCCTCGTAAATTATAGTTGAGAATCATTTTTCTAACTTGTTTTATTTGATAGCCTTTAGCCATATCTCCATCTTTTTGTAAATTCAGCATAGTTTCAATTCCATCTTTAGTATAGATATGATGACTGCCTTTGATGCGTTCATCGAATCCCAATTCCAACAATACCGACCTTAAATCTCTAAACCTAATGTTGTTATCGGAAAAACCCGACATAACTATCGACAATAATTTTTCAAATTGCCCCATACTTATCTTTCGGTTTATAATTATTGTTTGCTAATAAACGAAATATCAAAAGATATATTTTTTAAATTTATGATTTCAAAGTCAACAACAGTTTTTACAAAATTCTCTAAATCCAAATATTCCGCCCCACAGCCTAAGGTTTGAGTTAGGCAGTAGGGCGGAATATTTTTGTTACTAATGTTTAACTCCAACGGAGTAAAGATAAAAATCAATTATACATCGTAGCTGTTAAACGTTAGTAACTTAATAGATTAATACTCAAGAATCTGGCTCTGCCATTATCATACTTCCTCACGCCGAAGTCTGAATATGTTTTAAATAGTACATTGTTTTTAGATCAATTCCATAAATTCATCTAAAGTTAATCCGGCTTCTCGGATAATACAACGCATCGTACCCTTCGAAATCTCTTTATGATTCGGGACAGTCAAGCGACGGAAAGGATAATTCTCATTCCTAAGAATTATGTGACTGCCTGTTTGGTGGTCAAACAAGTATCCCAGAGCTTTAAGGAATTTGCAAAGTTCTTTGCCTGACAGCACTGGGAGCTTGCTCATACGGCTAACTCTAAATATTCTTCATAAATCGGAGGTGGTACGGCTTCATTATGCGTTTGTAAACTATGAATATAGCCCGACATAGCATCTTTAATATTTTCCAAGGCTTCACTCCGAGTATTTCCTTGAGAAATGCAACCCGGCAATGATGGGCATTGTGCCGTATAGATGCCGTCCTCGTCCTGCTCTAATACTATTCTATATTTCATTTTATTCTCTTAAATATTCCGTAAAAAATGTTAGAAGTTTTTTACTAAATATTATTGCATATTCTCTGTTATTATTATCAATATTACTTGCTTTAGCTATATTCTCTAAATCCAAATAATCCGCTCGACTGCCTAAGGAATTAGTTCGGGTAGTTGGGGATTGAATTATTTTAATACAGTTTATTCGTTGTAATTATGATTAGGTATTATACAGTGACTTTAAATCCATAACAATTGTTCTTATTTTATACCCATTTTTATTAGCTTACTATTTCTATTGTCAATTATTATATATGCAACCTCAGAATAGCCATTATAAGGACGTTTTCCGCTTATCAACCAAGCTGAATCCAAAGAAATTATCTCCAAAGGTTTTTGATTCTTCATATATTCACCATATTTATTATCTAGAATCAATTCTCCAATTTGTAAAGCTAATTTCTGATTGATAAAAGGTTCTTTGTTGTTTCCCTCTGCTCCTATATGTTCAACAGAAAGAAATACGATACTAACCAATAAGCCAATAAACCATTTCATAAATATTCTCCTTTGGCATTTTCTAATTTTGCATTTATCAATAATTTTGTGCTTTTCTATTAT
>CAZIIZ010000583.1:0-2478 GCA_964539225.1 uncultured Hyphomicrobiales bacterium
AAGTCAATTCAGCAATCCCTAAATTATTCTTTTCAAATCTATGAATATTAGAATTTTGAGTATAGAGACGAGTTGTATCTTGTAATTTCAACACTGAAATTAGGTCTTCGTCATCGTTTATCCCAACTGTATAAACTTGCAGTTTCTCATTTTGAGCCTCTCCGCTTGTGAGGATTGCACTAATTAATAATTTTAGTTTCAACTTATAGACTCTTGCTGAATCCATCCATTCTAACGCCTTAAAAGCTGGAATACAAATAGAATAATACTTTAATTCCAATGGCGATTCGCTAATAAGCCTCTTGGTTAAGTCCACAATTTGTCTATAATTTTCTCTCAACATCGGGTTTGATTTCTGTAGAGAATCAATTTGCTTTCGCGTTTTGATTTCATCTTCATATTTATACCTTGGCATGCAGCCGTGGCAAAATTCACTTCCATAATATAAATGATAAGCGTCATCGATTGAAAGTGTCGTATCATTCGTAGTAAATCTTTCGAGTAAGTTCGGGAAATAATACTTAGATTGGGGATTATTAACAGCAGAGTCTAAAGCCTCGAAATTAGGTTTTACTTTTCGGTAAGCCTCTATTTCTGTACGATTCTGAGCAAATAGAGTTCCTAAAGACATTAATAAAAGAATTAGTAGTCGCATGTTCATCTCAAAATATTTATAATGGTTATTTTTCCAAAATCTAAATTAAGAAATAATTTCCTACAAAGCAAACTTATAGCTAATTATTTTTAATTTATAAGTACACAAATTAGCAAGATATAATATACAATAACTAATTAACTCGCACGTTCGACTATTTTTAAAATGAAGTTTATCAGGAGAAAATTATTATGTTACGTTCCATTATGTTAGTTATATCATTCGTAGTTTTGAGTTTGCTAATTTCTTGCAGCGATGATCCGGTAAAACCTGTAGTAAACGGCAACCTAATAACTGTACAATTATTAGATTCCGCCACCAACAAGCCAATGATAAATCAAGGTATTGCTATTTATTATGCTTTGGAAAAAACGGCAGACTCGCTTCAAGATACCCATTTCACTTGCAGTCCCAATCCATCCACCGCAAATTTCCCTCTACAATATTATTTACCCACAAAATCATCTGTAAAAATTACTCTGAATGATGCCATCAATGATTCTCTAATTAAAATCGTATATACTGCCGACAATCTTGCACTCGGTACCTACTGCCTGAATGTAAATACTGACAGTATAGTATCCGGAATTTATAAAGCCAAACTGTTTATTAATAATACTTTTGCACAAACAATTACTTTACTTAAATCGGATGATTACTTTGTACTATTAGCAGGACAACAAATAATTTCTTATAGAACACCGTTGCTTACATTATTTACCGATGCAAATGGTAATGCCGTGATTGATATGACAAAATTTAGATTCATAGGGCAGAGGATTATTTATACATACATGAATGGAGTTCGTTTAGGAATCTTTGAAGTAATTAATGGATTCCAAGCACTTGCACCCATAGATAACGGTCGAGTAAATTGTACAGCCGTACGGACGATTCGACTATCAGAATGTATAAATAATAAATTTGTTTGGAATATAGGGAAATAATTACTAATTTCGCTTTACATTTCAATATATATTAATTAGTGCTTATAGGAAAGATTATGATTAACTTCGTGAAATACTCAATTCTAATTGCATTCGTTTGCATACTCAATTCTTGCAAAGATGATCCAACACAAGTAAAATTAGACCCTAATCCAGTTTTACTTGACACTAATCAAGTAAAACTCGACACTAATATTGTTACATTGCAATTGTTGGACTCAGCGACAAACAAGCCCCTTGCTAATAAGATAGTTGTTATGTACTATTTATTGGAGAAATCTGGGATGGAGACTAATATTGAGAATTTTTCGTATATCCCGAATTTTAACACCTATAAGAGCGAAATCAATTTCGCTGTGTTTTTCGCATCGAATATTCGAATCACTCGCAATGATATTTACAACGATACTTTGATAAATGAAATCTATAATGTTGAAAATTTAGTTGCGGGAAGGCATACTGCATTAGTTGATATAATGCAATATGATTATGGATTTTCAAAGTTGAAGCTATATTGCAATAATATTCTATCGGATTCTCTGTCAATATTTCAACCATTTAGGGGTACAATAGTGATGGAAGAACCTATACGTGTTTATGGCAATCCATACTTGGAATTAACTACTGATACCGTAGGGAAAGTAGATGTTGATATACGAGAATTTAAAAATATTGGTTGCCGGACTCGACGCTATTCTGCCGATAAAAAATATATTGGTACATTTGAATTAGTGAACGGTTTTATCGCCTATACTAATGGTAAAAATAACACAACTTATCAGCAGATTATTAAAGTACCCGAATTGAACAATAATATTTTTAGTTGGTATGTGCCTCAATAATATTAAGTAACTTTAATAACATAATGAGCTATAA
>CAZIIZ010000584.1:0-2475 GCA_964539225.1 uncultured Hyphomicrobiales bacterium
GAGCGAGTAGCCGCAGCGATAAAAAATTCAAATTACGTATTTCCATCGAAAAAAATTACAGTAAATTTAGCTCCTGCCGATTTACGCAAGGAAGGCAGTGCTTTCGACTTACCAATTGCTTTGGGAATACTTTGCTCGACGGGATTTATTCCTCAAGAAAAATTAGACGGACTAATCGCTCTAGGCGAGTTATCTCTAGACGGCAAGCTCCGCCCGATACACGGTTCACTCTCGATTTCATTAGAAGCTCAGAAACTCGGATATTCTAGGATCATTCTTCCCGAAGAAAATGCCGACGAAGCTGCATTGGTGGAAGGTATAGAGGTAATACCGTTGGAATCGCTCTCGCAAGCTGTAGAATATCTAATTGGAATCGCCGACGTACCTAAGCGTATAGTCGATGTTCGCAAAATATTTGAGGATGGATTAAAGCAAGATTTAGTAAATTTGTCCGACGTAAAAGGTCAAGCCCAAGTAAAGCGAGCTATGGAAGTAGCTGCTGCCGGCGGACATAATATTCTAATGATTGGACCTCCGGGTTCGGGCAAAACTATGCTTGCTAAACGTATCCCGACGATATTACCGCCATTAACAGTAGAGGAATCATTAGAGACTACTAAGATTCACTCAGTAGCCGGTATGCTTGCTCCAAGTGAAGCATTGGTTACTGTGCGACCATTCAGAGCTCCGCACCATACTATTTCCGATGCAGCATTAGTCGGCGGAGGGATGAACAAAATTCGTCCCGGCGAGATTTCCTTATCGCATCATGGCGTGCTATTTCTCGATGAATTGCCGGAATTCGCTCGAAATGTATTGGAAGTGCTTCGTCAGCCATTGGAGGAAAAGCGAATCGCTATATCTCGCACTAAAATGAGTATAGAATATCCCGCTAATTTTATGCTGGTATGCTCGATGAATCCTTGCCCTTGCGGTAATTATGGTAATGCAAATATCGAATGCACCTGCACTCCGGTAACTATTCAGAAATATACTTCAAAAATATCGGGTCCACTATTAGACAGAATTGATATTCATATCGAAGTGCCGGCGGTGAAGTATCAGGACATTTCATCGACAGTTGTGGGCGAAAGCTCCGAGCAAGTTCGTGAACGAGTGCTGAAAGCTCGAGACATTCAAATTCAACGATTCGCTGATAGTAAGAATGTATATAAAAATGCCGATATGGCTTCGAAAGATATTCGCAAATATTGCAAGCTGGATACTTCATCGCAAGATTTATTGAAAATGGCTATGAACAAACTCGGTTTTTCTGCTCGTGCTCACGACAGAATACTGAAAGTATCTCGCACTATCGCTGATTTATCCGGCTCTGAGCATATTAAAGTGGAGCATATCAGCGAAGCAATCCAGTACCGTTCATTAGATAGACAATACTGGAAATCGTAAAAATATTATTAATATAAAAATTATTAGGAAAGTTATTATAACTATGAAGAAATTATTAAGTACATCACTTTTAATGCTGTCTGGAATTTTAATTCAGGCTCAAGAACCAAGCAAAGTAATTGAAGGCAATGATTCTCAAATTTCGGGAATTAGCAAATTTGAATCCAAGATAAATACTGTGTCCAATGTAGAATTTTATACTACTAATTATGGAATATTTGGACATAATGTCGATTCTAATACAACGGGATTACGATGGCCTCGGAATTCGCAGAATCAATACGTCTTCGGTGGAGGAATTTGGTTCGGTGCCAGAAAAATGTTTACAAATACTCAAGGTGTAATTGAGTATAGAAAATATTGTTATGTTTCTTATGATCCATCAGCAGGTGGATCATGGCTTACTCCCGGAAGGATAGAAGACGAAGATGTGGCAAGTACTCAAAAGTATAAGATTTATTGTTCTACGGAGTATAATAAAAATGACGGAACTCCGAAAGATTTGAACTCGACCTTACCTTGGTCGAATTGGAATACAAGTTCTGATAAAGTCAATGAATATGGAGCATTTAAAAATATATACGTCTCGGACACTACAAAAAGAAATCTTGTTGAATATCCTCTCGGTCCGTCGATAATATCAGATGAAGATTTTGTCTCCTTATACAAAGATACTGATTTATCATTGTATAAAATAGGACCTGCTGCCGCTAAAAGAGCAGGCTATCCTTTGAAAATGCAAATCGAGCAGAGAGTATTGAGTTGGTCGAGCGAGGAATATAAGGATATCGTAGTATTATATTATACAATAGAAAATAAATCGACCGATACATTACGAGAGTGTTGGTTTGCACCTATGTTTGATGTAGATATTGCTATTTCGACTGCACTTGCGAATGGAGCTATAAACGATAGAATTAGATATTATGCAGAAGATTCTACTTTGAATATGGCAGTTGCTTGGTCTCAAACCGATCAAGGCGAATTAGGAAAAGGGTTTGGATATATTGGTTGCTCATTCCTTGAATCTCCTGCGGTTAACCAAAATGGATTTATAAGAAACGA
>CAZIIZ010000585.1:0-2473 GCA_964539225.1 uncultured Hyphomicrobiales bacterium
TTATTATAATTGTAAAGTCATAATTTAAAACCGAACCTGCTTGGATATTTTGTTTTAACTTAGAAGCAATCGCAAGATAACCGCTTGCTCTAACCACTATCCAATAATCACCTGTTTCTAAATCTGTAAAATTCGCAGTTGCTATACCATAAGAATTAATAAATACTGGGATTCTTTTGTATAATACTGAGCTTGCCAATGTAGTTCCAATATTATTCTTACGTAATTCAATAGTAACAGCTATTTCTTTATGAACATTATTTGCCCAAGCTCCCTGCAATAATACTGCGATATTTAGAACTGTAGATGTAGAATTTGGATTTGTCATGGTAGTGAAACTTCTAACTTCGCTCCAATTGCTTATAAGTTCGCTTGTTTTGATTGAACGAACTCTCCAAAAATACTGAGTAGCATATTGCAAATTTGTTAAACCTTTGCTTGTAGTATAGACTACTTCATTGACGATAAATGAGTTAAATGCGTTTGTAGTCGATACTTGAACTAAGAAGCTATCAATTCCAGTAACGGCATCCCAATTAAGCGTCGGATTACAAGCCACGGAAGTAGCCAAATTTTCAGGAGCTACTAATGCAGGAGCATTTGGTAATTGTATATAAGTACCAAAATCAAATGTTTGCGACCATATACTTTGAGTAATGCCTCGAACAGCTTTCACTCTCCAATAATAATAGTTAGCATAATCAAGTCCCATCACTTGTACGGAAGTACCGTAAATAGTATCGGTATAAATTGAATCAAAAAATGAGGTCGAACGGCTAACTTCTACGATATAAGATTCGGCAGTAGGCACAGCTTCCCAGGTTAATGTAGGATTTATTGTTACTCCAGTTCCACGAGCCGGACTAATCAGAGTTGGAAAATCTAATGGCGTAGCTTCAGTAGTAAATCTACGTACTTCGCTCCAGTCGCTTGTTAATACTCCATTGATCGCTTTCACTTTCCAGTAGTAATTAGTAGAATAGTTTAATCCGGTTACCGGCTTGCTCAATGAAGCAAGAGTTTGCTCTACAACTAAATACGAGAAATCAGCAGCAGGCGATAGATAAACCATGTATTCTGTAGCTCCTTCTGAGGCATTCCAAGCTAAAGTTGGATTAATTGTCATATTTGTAGCTAAATGTATCGGACTAACTAAAGCTGGTGCTGCAATTGATGCGTTAATTGTAGTGAAATTTCTTACTTCAGACCATTCGCTTCGTTCAATTCCGTAACCTTCTAAGGTACGAACAGAACGAACTTTCCAATACAATTTCGAATTATTAGTTAATTGAGACAATTCACAAAACAAATTAGGCGTTTCAGTGTATCCATAAGAAATAAATCCACTTGTAGATGAAGTGCGAATTTCATAATATGCCGCATCGTTAACAGCATTCCAAGTGGCACTAAAAGCTATTGGCAAATCTATCGCATCGTTTAACGGATAAATTAATGTCGGTACATTCAAAGGCAACATAGTAGTGAAGCTGCGAACTTCAGACCAAGCACTATTAACTTCGCCACGGATGGATTTTACTCTCCAAAAATATTGAGTATTAAATAATAATTGATTTTGAGTATGATTCAAGCCGACGACACTACCTTCATTTACGATATTAGTAAATGCATTATCTCTGGCTATTTGCATATAATAACCTGTAGCGGTTGGTACAGAATTCCATATCATCGTAACGCAAGGAATTATTCCGGTTGCATTATTTCTCGGAGCTACAAGTGTCGGAGCAACAAATGGATCGTAACCTTGTCCGCTCAAATTTACAACACTTGATTGACCCGAAACAGTGAAAGTCATTGTTCCGCTTACTTCTAATGTAGAAGTTGGAGTAAAACGCATATATTTTGTAATAATTTGCCCAGGAGTAAGTATTATTGGCAAAGTTAAACCCTGAACAGAAAAAACCGGATTGCTCGAAGTTGCTGAAGTAATTTGAATATCAATAGTTCCTGTATTGCTAATGCTAAATGAAGTTTCTTTATTGAATCCAATTTCTAAAGAACCAAAATTCATTGTGCTTGGATTAATAGTCCATTGCGGAGCGGCTATAGTAGTGAATTTTCTGATTTCGCTCCAATCACTTGTTTGAGTAGTATTGAGTGCTTGCACTCTCCAATAATAAGAATTAGCATTAGATAAACCTGATAATGCTATTGTAGGATTTTCTACTACTAAATTAGTAACAAATTCACTAAAAGTATTAGCTGTAGCCACTTGAACTCTGTAGGAAGTAGCATTCGAAACGCTAGACCAAGTAAGAGTTGGATTAATTACTTGTGCTGTTGCATTATTTGCCGGAGCGGACAAAGTCGGTGCTGATAATGGAGCAATACCCTGTCCACTCAAATTTACAACGCTTGATTGACCAGAAATAGTGAAAGTCATTGTTCCGCTTACTTCTGATGTAGAAGTTGGAGTAAAACGCATATATTTTGTAATAATTTGCCCAGGAGTAAG
>CAZIIZ010000586.1:0-2471 GCA_964539225.1 uncultured Hyphomicrobiales bacterium
TACCAAATATATTTAGCTGATATTCAACATTTTTATATATTACAGACAGACTCTATTTAATTTTTTATCAGATAAAAACAGTTCAATTGAATTTCTCATTAATCTAAGTTTCTTAAATCAAAATCAAAGTTTGTAAGTTTTGAATATTGTGGGTCATGTGGACTAATTTCTTTCGGGTTCCAAATTGTTGCAGAAATATTTTGAGGTTCTTCAAATTCGCCCCGTGAGATATTTTTTATTACACCTCCTAATTTGTTTGATAAAATTGCACCTTTCTCTATTGCTTGATTTAGAAAGTTTTCATCAACTGGAAGTTTTGATTTTATAAGCTTTACAATACTTCTATATTCGTAAACCATTTTTAATAGTTCAACCCCCAAGTCAATATATAAGCTGTTGGTAATTAAATCAAGGCATTGATGGTCTAAAAGGTCTCGGTATAGCTGATTGATTTTTATCTCATTGAACGTATTAATAATGCCTGATAATTCCGTTCTTAAAGCAATTAGCTTTTTTAGTGAGTTTTTCATAGTCTGATTGTTTAAACCATACATTTCAATATCAATGAAATCGCTCACAGGACTATCACTTTTAAATGGATTTTTCTCTATATTCTCAATTACTCTTTTTATGTCTTTTTTGAAATTACTGACACCTTTAGGGCTTGTATTATAAATAATTGACCAATACCCTTGCAAGTCAGAAGGTATATGTTTAGCTTCTTGGGCTACGATAATTGTTCGTTTACTCAATGAGTGTCTAACACCAAGTTCATAAAATACATTTGCATTTCTATCCGTAATATCAGCAATTACAATGAATGAATCTTGGATTTTCTTAAGAATACTTCGTATTAAACTTCCTGTTTCGGGTTGAGAACGTTCACAAGTGTATCCATTTTCAACTAATGCAGGTTTAAATACTTCTTCAAAGATTTCAGTCCACTCATGTTCACTACAAGAATTTGTAGATGAAAATGGCATGATTATAAAAGATGTTTTATTCATAATGTTTTAGTTATTTCAAACTTGCCGTTAACTAGCAAATATATACAATAAAAGTGTACAATACATGCCAAATTGGGCGTATATATGCGGTTTCACCCTTGTTTATTTCTCCTGACTCATCCTTAAACCCCAAAATTTCCTGTAAACTTTCCATCATGTTGCCATTTTACTGTTGTTCAAAATTTATTCTTACAGAAACAAAGGAAAGAATAAAAATCTGAATAACAAGATTTTTTATGAAATAACGGCGGATTGTGGAATAAATAATTTGCCGGAGATTATTTGGGTTTTATGCTTTCTGTTTATCAAAACCGATTCATTATTACTTGTTCTTCAGATAGGTAATCAGCAATGATACGTTTTGCATAAATGATTTGGTTGTAATACCCATTATTTCAGGGTCTGGCGTGAAAGGTGACGTGTCATATTTGTCTCCCGCCTGTCTGTCAACATTTACATTCGGCACAATTTCCATACTGCCGTCACCGATATATGGATTGGAAGTGGCAGCAATCGGTGAAAGCCAATATTCCCCGTTTATAAGATCACCAAGAAGTTTTGCAACTTCCTGCTGAGTAGGTTTTTTCTTGAGATTAAGCTCTGTATAGTCAGGAAAAATATATGCTTTTGCAAAAGTATTAAACGGAGAATTGGCTGTGGCCTGCTCAACAGTATTAGATTTCAGTTGATTATATCGTTCACGTATTTTTTTGATATTCAGATAAGCTAATTTACCGGGGAGGGAATAACTCGAAACATAACGGCCATTCATTACATTTGACCCAACTTTGTAAGTATATAAACCACGATTGGTGCCGATTTCAATATACATCGGACACACAATATTTCCATCTTTTGCCTTATTGCTGCCGTACTTGACAACATCTTTATCTGAAAGCCTGGTTGATTCCACCCAATCCAATGCCTCAGGAATACGTGACAGGAATTTGGTCTCTCCAGTTATCTGATAATAATCCATCAGATTTTCAGCAGATTGTGCTGTTTGACGCGTATTCATCGAACGCGGTTCATAAGAGCGTGCATGGTTTGGTTTATAGTCGAGAGTATATTGGTCGCCCCATCCGGGTTGCGGACTTCCTTGCTGCAGAGTCATTACACAATTCATGGCACGAAGAATCGGATCTGCCAAATTCTGTAAACCAAGTACTCTGTAATAGAGAATTAACAAATTGACATTGTTTTTATGCACGCCGTCATTAAAGGTAATGTAGGATGAATAATCCGGAGCCCCGTTTTTCGAATATTCAAACTTCAGCGGGTAGCGTTGAGGCCAGCCTCCGATAGGATATTGACTGTCTAAAAGAAATTGAATTGTCTTATCTATTGACGGGCGGTATTTCGGGTCATTCTTCTCGGTATAAATTCGTAGCAGAAATCTTGCAGGAGAGGCTGTTGCATCGTCATCATAAGTGGCATTTCCGTAGTAATGCTGAAACTCTTCAA
>CAZIIZ010000587.1:0-2453 GCA_964539225.1 uncultured Hyphomicrobiales bacterium
GGCATGGTGGTGCAGCTGCTGGACCTACTCTTTCTCCTAAGCTAGAGAGCGAAGTTCGTGCAACTGTTACAAAATTTTTCGGTATGCGTTCTATAGAACAAATTACAGCTATTAGAGATTCTTTGGAAACTAAATTTCACGATGAATTGAAACCAATATTTATCAAAAATAAAATATTTCTAAGGAAGGTGTCTGTGCCGAAATTCGTAACACAAAGAGCATAGTTCAATTAACGTTTTTTGTAATCATTATAACATACGAAATGGGAAAAGAGCAAAAGGAATTGCCAAATGACTGATGTATTATCACAAAATGAAATAGATAGTCTGCTAAATGAAATGACATCCGGTGCAGTAACCGTTGATGACATTTTAACAGGCAGAATCACCAAAGGCGAAATATCAAATTATGATTTTCGTCGTCCGAATCGTATATCCAAAAATCAAGTACGTACTTTGCAAACTGTACACGAAAGTTTTGCGGAGGTATTCGGTTATTTTTTAGTATCTAAACTTCAAACAGTCGTTTCAATTACTGTAACCTCGGTCGATCAGCTTTTTTATTCAGAATTTATATTATCTGTTTCTAATCCAAGTTGTCTATATGTATTTGATATTCAGGGTACGGATGGCAACGGAATATTAGAAGTCTCTCCGCAATTAGCCCTTACAATTATTGAAAGACTATTGGGTGGATCTGCCGATCAACAACCCAAACCAAGAACAATTAGTGCGATTGAGCAGGCTGTAATTCGCGGAGTGATTGAGCATGCCTTGACTGATTTGCGAAATGCGTGGCGTTCTATAGCTGAATTAAATTTCAAATACGAACGTTTAGAAATGGAAGCAGATTTCGTACAAGTAGCTCCCTCGTCAGAAATCGTAGTAGTGGTTTCGTTTGATGTAAACATCGGAGTTCATACTTATTTGATGAACTTATGCTTCCCTACATTCGCTTTAGAAGAAGTATTGGCGAGATTAAATCGACAACAAGTAACGACACAGGCTACCAAGCAATCTCCAGCCAGAATGCGTGAAAATATGGAAGTATTGCGTCAGCAGATTTCTACTACATATTTACCGATTATTGCTGAATTAGGCAAGGCGGCTATTACAGTTAAGGAATTGATGGAGTTGCAAACCGGTGATGTTATCAAAATGAAGAAAAAAGTAAACCAAGAAATTGAAGTAATTATTGCAGGCAAACGCAAACTCGGAGCCAGACCCGGTAGCGTTGACGGCAAAAAAGCAGTACGAGTAACTAGTGTGCTGAATGAAGATGATTTAGTAGATGAAGATATTACATATAAAGAGGAGAGATTCTAATGTCAATGACTCAAGAAGAAATAGATGCCCTGATTAGTGGTGGTGGGCTTTCAGTTGATGACTCTGCATCGTCATCATCTGGTTATGATACAGTCCAACCAATTGATAATGCAAAGTTTCCAGACATGGATTATGCCGGAGACGGAGGGACAATATTTTCGCCATTAGATCCTAAGTTAGAATTATTATACGATTTACAACTTCCGGTCTCAATTGAATTGGGACGTACAAATATGTTAATCAGAGATATTTTGAGATTAGGCAGAGGCTCTGTAATCGAATTCGATAAATTAGTCAGTGAGCCGGTTGACGTATTAATTAATGGTAAAAAAGTAGCTGAGGGCGAAGTAGTAGTAATTGATAAACATTTTGGTATTCGTATCACTACTTTGGTCGATCCGGCTGATAGACTACGCTCAGTTAGAAAATAGTAAAAAAAACAACACGAAAGGATTCGCATATTATGGAACAGCCAATACTGCAAGCATTTTTTTCAATGGGAATTGTGGTGATAGCATTGCTTGCTATACTTTATTTCTTGAAGAAATATGCTAAAAATAGAAAAATAAAAACCGGAGAATTAGATATTAAAATAATATCTAAAACTTCTATATTGCCCAAAAGCCACTTGTTTGTGATAAAAGCCGAAGATAGAACTTTATTGATTGGAGCCGGAGATGCTGGGATTTCGCTGATTGCGGATTTAACAGAACAACCAATTGCAGAAAGAGCTTATAAATCTTCAGCAGATCAATACAAATTGCCTACAAGCGTAAATAAAATTGCTATGGATAGATTAGCACAGAAAAAAGATACTGATAATACAAAGATTAGAAAAATGCCTCAGCCGAAACCGCTTACTCGAGAAGAGTTAGAGAAATCGCTCTCATTTGGTTCATTTTTGAAATCGGCATTCAAGAGAGCTTAGAATTTTCGACACTTTGCTCCGCATTCCTGCCATATTAAGATTAGCAGGAATAGCGGATAAAAGTTATATACTAGATTTCGAATATTATCCGTGGCGAACGTGAAGGATGTCTCCATCTTTTACGATGTATTCTTTACCTTCTAAGCGAAATACTCCGGCTTCCTTGCATTTAGGGAAGGTTAAATACTTCATAAAGTCGT
>CAZIIZ010000588.1:0-1050 GCA_964539225.1 uncultured Hyphomicrobiales bacterium
TAAAGTAAGTACTTTGTTTTTATAATTTGGGTAAATTGCAATAATTGATTATCTTTGTGATTCTATTATTGCCTAATAATATATTGAATTGAAATGAACAAATTGAAAAATATAGTTTTTATGATTTTCCTTATCGCATCTTTGCAATCTTGTATTATTGTGAAAAATGATACAATAGAAGAAGAGTCTGAGCAAATTGTAAATTTAAGTCCTAAACCATCTGTATCAATGAGCGACGAAATTGTTCGTTCGAAAGATGGAGATATGATTGCATTTCTTCCTCAAGATTGGTTTTTTGTAAATGTCGAAGATAAAGCTTCGGCTAATATATTTTCTGTCGCTGTTAATCCTGATTATACTTTAGCTGCTGTATTTAGCAAAATATCTTCTTCGCCCGAGATGAAAGAAATTGTTCGTAGAGAAGGAGTATTGGGTTTGTCACGAATATTTTTTGATAAAAGAAGTAATAAAACCGCCGGAACAGCAAAGCAAATTGGCGGAGCGACTAAGATTAATATGGGACCATTAGAGTTTGGGAAATATATATACTCCACAGCCGGCGGAGCTAATAAATGCAGAGCTGCTGTTTTTGAGTCCAGTCTCGGAAATTATTATGAGTTCGCTCTAGTACCGATGGACTTTCGAGCTAAACCTTTGCCAACGCAAGATGAAGTGGAGAAAATATTTACTTCAATAATTTCAACGATACAATACTAATCATTATGGAAATTGGAAAAGATATAGAGCAATTAATTGAGCTAATGGCAGAATATTCCGAAAATACTCTGCGAAAAGCTCAAGATGTAGCCGTCATTTTGGAGCTTGCTGCTCAATCCGCTCAAGCCGAAAGTGTAAATCTAATTTTGCTATATTCCGCTTCGTTGTGGAATTTATATAAAACTGCTCAAAGACAATCCGAAAATAAAGAAATTTTGCAACGAGAAATGGCTAGAAGTGCGAATGAATTGTCGCAAGCAATTTTGCGAATAAACGAAAATTTAGAAGATGAATATTTGCAATCTCGATTCGAGCAATTATATTTCGGATCAG
>CAZIIZ010000588.1:1060-2451 GCA_964539225.1 uncultured Hyphomicrobiales bacterium
TGGAAATATAATGAATCTAATCGACTTAGCTCATGACTTTGATGTAATGAAAAAAATCCAAACCGATGCGAAACAATCTCGCAAAACTTCCTAAATAAATACGTAAATAAGATTTGTTAAAATACATACCGATATAATAAAATGACACTTTGTGAATTAATGGCGAAAACAGACAAAGTTCTGCGTCCACTCCTGAACACTATTTCTCCCGCATTTGCAGTTAAAGTTTATTCCGCAGGCAGAAAGCTCTTTATCAAATTATTAAGCAATGAATCAATTGATGGCAGGGTTAGCTTGTATCCGAAATTGAGCAGTAAGCTGTGGAATATAGAATTCTCTGCTCCGTTATTCAATGCCGCCGGAATGTTTAAGCACGGCGAAGGCTACAATACTGTTTGCCGCCAAGGAGCCGGAGCTTATATGTGCGGCACAAGTACATTCCAGCCAAGAGAAGGAAATTCTAAAGATGGCGTAGTGCATCCGTTCGTTTCGTATCCCAAATCAGCTTCTGCTTCTAATTGGATGGGATTGCCTAATCTTGGTCATCAAGCATTAGCGATAGCTGTTGATAAAATAGTTAAAAAGCCGGGTTGCCCGATTGGAGTTAGTATTTCGCCGAATCCGGAGCATACTGGCGACGAAGCACTTAATGGAGTGATCGAAGGACTTCGTATATTCCAAGCTACGCAAGCGGACTTTATCGAGCTGAATGAGAGCTGCCCGAACGTAGTTCATGAATGCGAAATAGATGCTGATTCAGGATTAGACACCAGTTTGATTAATCGCCTAGAAGTGATTTCTGCTCAGTTCTTGAAGTGCAGAACTCGGAATCTACCAGTTATAGTTAAATTCTCGAATGATACTGATTTGCGTTTAGTACCGAAACTTATCGACATTCTGATAGATTTAGGATTCGACGGTGCTAACTTCGGCAACACTTCGACTGATTACGATACACTCAAGCCTTTATTCAATGAACGTGATAAGTCAACATTTGAATATTTTACTTCTACTTTTGGCGGCGGATTAAGCGGAGCTGTGCTCAACAAAAAATCATTTAATCGTTGCTATGCTGCTATGTCGCATCTGAACGATAAAGAATTAAACAGAGAATTCCATATTATACGCACGGGCGGTATCCAGACTTTCGAGGACATTGAACAATCGGAGCGTATAGGTGTAAGTTTGAATCAATGGTTCACCGGATATTTCGAAGCATTTGCCGATAATGGTCATGAATTATATTCGGAGCTATTTCAATGACATCCATAGCCCAATCGTTTTCAGTCGCAAGTATTATCAGTAAGTATAAATATCAATTAGTTGTATTATTATTTGGGATAATCCTATTTCTGCCTAATCTCGGCGGAGTTCATCTGTTCGATTGGGAC
>CAZIIZ010000589.1:0-2449 GCA_964539225.1 uncultured Hyphomicrobiales bacterium
TGTATTCAATTTTGTAAAATTTAATACGAATGGATATGGTGAAGATGACGAATCATAAACATTAGCGGTTACAGAAGATACTGTGCCGGACTGTGCCGAAGCATCTAAATTTCCAATGATAGTAACCTTCGGAGTTATCCAAGATAAAGTCTTTGTGTCTATTTTTAAATTATATTTGAATAAGTTTGGAGTAGAAGTTTTAGTCAACTGAACTGTTAATGTATGCGGGACTCCCAATTGATTGTAAACATTTGATGTAATATTGAAAGTCGTATCAACAGCAATATAAGTATAGATATTGCCAGTTAAATTCAGATTTTGTGTTTGACTGCCATTACTGGTGATATTTACAGTACTTTTGGTAGATTTGCTTGGATAATACCCAATATAGGTAGGGAATGAATTGGAGACATTGAGCTGAAGCCCAGCACCTAATCCATTAGAAGCATTACTATCTCTATCGGCAAAACCATCTACATAAAAACGAACTTCAGAACTTCCGATACCATTGTTTTTAAATATATACACGCCAATGTGAGTCCAAGCAGTATCAATTGACATAGAATTCGGCAACACCAATGCAAGAGAACTAATTGTAGTTCTAATACTATCATGGTTATCCATAACTCTAAATCTCAATTTACCACTTGGTAACAAACTAAGATCATAATGGAATTTTCCGCTAGTAGTGTCGATTTTGCTAATAATTGGGAAGTAACCTTCTGCAATTGTTGGAAAGCGATACGGACGCACCCATGCTTCCATATAAGCAGTATTAGCTAATAAATTCATTCCGGCATCACCTGGAATTTCTATTATAGAAGCTTCGTTTCTCAATAATGAAAAATTAGGAGCCAAAGAAAATTTGCCAGACAAATCAAATAAATCAGTTTGAGCATTGGATTCTGTTCCGCTTACTCTAAGAATAGTATTGTGATCGAAAGGATTAATTGTTTTAATATTTGGGGACGGATTATCGTTACGCAAAGCCCAAGTAGCTGTTCCGTTCTCTACGTCAGCATAGCCGGTAGTTCCGCCCAAAGTCTTACCACTAATATCTCGAGCATAGAACCAGTTAACACCATTATCAATTGAATATTCAATATCAATATCTTTAGTACCGGTTTTGGCAATATTACCTAATCCGTAAGAAATCCATCTGATTTCAGAAGTAGCTCCATCTTTATTTGACACTCCAACACCTGCAGTAGGAGCAGTCAATTTAATATGAGGTTGATCAGGTCTGAAAAATGCAGAACCATTTGCTATTGATCCTAAAGTAATGAAATTTGAATTTTCAGCACCAAATTGATACAAAGCATCTGTAGCCAAATCATTAAAAGAACCTTCTAAGGAATAGTACAATTGGAGACCACGACGTAAATCGCCATAAGTAGCCACATTCGACGGGTCATATACTCCGGCTGCTCTTTGTCTGATTTCATCCTGCGATAATGCAATTTTCCATAGCTTTACGCCTTTGATACCGGCATTCAGATAATCTGATTGCTCAATTGTATCATTTGGATTAAGACCAATCCAAATTGGGTGCGTAGTGGTAAGCATACGAATATCTGTTGCTTGATTATTCACTAATTTATCAACTAATTCGCCATTAATATATAGAGCCATAGCATTGTTATTAACAGTCGCTGCAATATGAATCCAGTTGTGTGCGTGTGCATCACTCAATGGTGCTGAAGCAGATACAGCCACAACTGTATCTTGTAGATAATTAGCTTTAACAGTGCCAATATATCCATTTGTACCACGACCTTGAATTTCTCGTACTCGGAAAGCAGGAACTCGTCCATCTTTCAAATACAACATCCAAGCCCCTTCGCGTGAACCCATAATCTGAGTAGCTTCCGGTCCGGCTGATGAAGTAACTATACCAGTTTCGGAGCCAATTGGTTTCAATTCATTGACATTTATCCAAGCCTCAACAGTTAATTGAGTGGAATTACTTATATTGTCCGGACTTTTCACATATTCAGAATTACCATTCAGTTGTAAAAAGAACAATCTACCCAACACAAACGATACTTTAGAAATACCAAATGAATTGTCCTGAGTTCTCGTAATAATATCCGAATTTGAATATCCAGCCAATCGAGTAATTCTCAATCGAGCATTTTCGGATCGTTCTGTAAAATACGGATTCTTAGCCCAAACAACTCTTACCGGATCTCTGAAAGTAGTAGCATCTAATTTAGCCCCAGATTGGGATGTAATCAAATATGCAGTTGATTTATTGGCTGAGAATATTTCTCCCGAACGCAGCTTAGAATTGCTACCTGTGGTCGAGGATGCAATCGCTGATTCTGCGACTCTACCAATATTATTCCAAGTGCTGCTATAATTTAACGAATACTCTAAATGGTAAGCCAAGTCTTCGTCAACAGGGTTCGTATAATTTGCCGGATTAATACTTCTTTCGAAATATACC
>CAZIIZ010000590.1:0-2430 GCA_964539225.1 uncultured Hyphomicrobiales bacterium
TACGGTATCCGCTCTATTCCTACAGTATTGTATTTCAAAGGCGGAGAATTAGTTGATACAGTCGTTGGAGCTGTACCGAAAAGTCAATTAGAAGATAGATTGAAAGCCTTATTATAGGACTTCGTATAGCGAACTTTCAGAATTACTCATCCGATAATTAGCAAATATCGGATGAGTTTTATTATTTAACCATATATTTTATCAGAATATTTTCTAACTTATCAATTGAAATAGGTTTTGACAAGAAATCATTGCATCCGGCTTCTATAGCCTTTTCCCTATCCTCAGCATAAGCATAAGCAGTAGTAGCGATTATCGGAATATACGGATTGAATAATCGGATTTTTCGAGTAGCTTCGTATCCATTCATTACAGGCATTCTAATATCCATAAATACTGATTTGACTGATTCATCTCGAGCCAATATTTCTAAACAAGTTTGTCCGTCCTCGGCACGCAACACTTCAGCACCAAATTGAGTTAAATGCTTTTCTAACATTAAATAATTCGCCGAATCATCCTCTGCTATTAAAATTTTCATACCACTCAAATCAATCATTGTATTATTATCCGGCAAATATTTTTCTCGGTCTTTATCTATATGGATTTCATATTGCATTGGTATAGACACGTAGAAAGTAGTGCCTTTATTAAGCTCGGACTCTACTCTAATTTGTCCCTTAAACATTTGCACTAATTTAGTTGCGATAGCCAGCCCCAAACCAGCTCCACCGAATAATTTATTATGCGAATCGTCTGCTTGGCGGAATCGATCGAAGATAATACCAATTTTATCCGTTGGAATTCCAATCCCTGAATCCTTTACGAAGAATTCCAATCCGTCGGGAATTATATTATACCCGAATTGGACGAATCCTTCGTTGGTAAATTTCATAGCATTTTCGTACAGATTATTCAGGATTTGACGTAATTTAAGTTTATCCGTGTTCACCCATAATTCTTGGCTTCTGTCTGGAATTGATAATTTATGCTTGATTACTTTATGAAATTTCTTCTCAGCTAATTTATTATATTCCTCGAATGCTACGTATAGGAAATCATTTACAGCAAATTTAGAAGGAGTGAAGGTAACATTTCCTGATTCTATTTTAGATAAATCAATTATATCGGATAGCAATTTAAGCAAATCATTACCGCGTTCGCTTATTATGTCGATATACTCAGTTTTTTCTTCTTCCTCTAAGTCAGGATATTTTAGTAAATTAGAGAACCCGATAATAGCATTAAGCGGTGTACGGAGTTCGTGGCTCATATTTGCTAAAAAAGCAGATTTTAATTTATCGCTTTCTTCGGCTTTTTCTTTTGCTTCGATAATTTCTTGCTCGTCTAATTTTTGTTTAGTAAAGTCCCGTGCTAAAGCTAATACGGTAATAATATCACCGTTTCCGTTATATTCAGGAATTAATCGCCAATCATAAAAAGCATTGATGCCATCAATTTCGATAGAGAATACTCGCTCTACTATTAGGGAGTCCTGAAATACTTTTCTGATATCTTCTTTCCATATTTGTTTTAGTTCTTCGCTAAATAGCATTTCGTCTATAGAACGCCCTTCGATATCATCAGAGTCTATTCCGGTTAATTCGTATATACCGGACGAGGCGTATAGGAATTCCAAATCCCAATTAAATCTCATTATCACATCAGGCGAATTCTCAGCGATTGCTCTGAAAGATTCTTCTTTAAAGAGTAATTCTTCCTCAGCTTTTAGCCTTTCAATTTCTGCTACAGTACGCACAGCAAAAATTCTCATAATATTTTCGACCACTATCGGCTTCAATATCTTATTTTTGAATAAAGCTATCATTACTCCAATTGGTTGCTTATAGGACGAATATAAAGGTACACAAATATAGCCTTTTGCTCCGAGTGTTTTTAGCAACTCGTCGTCAGGGAATATGGTTGTAACTTGATCAGTATAGCAAAATATTCCATTTTCAATAGCTCGCTTAGTCGGAGTACCGACTAATTTATATTCGATATTAGGCAATATTGAAGTAGTGTCGCAGAAAGAAAGCGAGCGAATATAATCATTGTCCACATTCTCGCCTATCATTACATAATCTGCTTCTAACACTACATTGATTTTACGAGCCAATGATTCAAAAAATTCTCCTCCGATAAATTCAGTGATTCCAAGAGTAATTTCCTGAACTGTTCGCTCGGCTTTCTTCATGTCCGTTACGTCTATTCCTGTGCAAATAATATAATATCCTTCGCTTTCGTCGTTTTGCATCAATGTGTTTGTCCATTCAATATGCCGTTTTTCGCCAGATTTAGTAAGGATATAATCATTAAATTTCGCAGGCACACGACGCTCATTAATAATATTAAGCGTGTTCGAGAAAACTTCAATCTCGTCTTCGTCAATAAAGAAATCAAAATAGAATCTGTTCAATACAAAATCAG
>CAZIIZ010000591.1:0-2428 GCA_964539225.1 uncultured Hyphomicrobiales bacterium
CCACGTAAGTACCGAATCATTATCCGAACTTAAATTCAAATTTTTTATCAGCACGGATTCGTTCCTCAGAGCGACGTGGCAAGTCATGCAGCTATGCGTACTCGGGATAATCGAGAAATCTTGGCTTGTGGCGGTGGAATGGCAGAAGGTGCATTTCATCCCATATTTTTCTATATGCGTTTTATGCGAAAATGCTATCGGCTGCGACGGCGAAAAATTCTGATTCGAAATCGAATAGTCATAGCTATAGTATATGGAAATACTCATGATAGCTATCCAAATCAATCCCAAAATCATATTTCGCTTATATCTGAAATCTTTATTTCTCATCTATTTACGCAAACCGCCATTAATTAATAAATTTCAAACTCGAATAAAACGTAATGCAAATTAACGAAAATTTATGCAATCCGCTAAATCTTTTCGCAACTCTGACTTTATTAACACATTTTTAATCAATTTTCTTCAAAGATTTTATGAAAAATAAATTGCTGATAGTAGCCGAATATTATTGGAATTTTGAAATACAATATTGCCCACTTTAATTCGTAATAAAAGCACATTTACTCTTTTGGATTTTATGTAATAACACGAAGTATAAAAGCTAAAAGCCTACATTTTTAAACTATAATATTATACAAAAGAGCATTTCAAAATATGGATAACAATTTCGATATAAATTCAAAAATCAGATTTATTGACCTATTTGCAGGAATTGGTGGGATTCGTTTAGGCTTTGAGCGAGCTGCGAAATCATTGGGATTTGAAACTGAGTGCTTACTCACCTCTGAAATCAAATCGCACGCAATTAATGTATTAAAGCAGAATTATCCCGACGAATCAATTTCAGGCGATATTACCAAAATTGAAACTTCCGAGATACCTGATTTCGATTTCCTATTAGCCGGATTTCCATGCCAATCATTTTCGTCCGCCGGCAAAAGATTAGGCTTTATGGATACTCGCGGAACTTTATTCTTTGAAATCGAAAGAATATTGCAAGACAAAAAGCCTTTCGGTTTTATACTCGAAAATGTAGAGGGATTAATTAATCACGACAGAACCGATAATAAAGCAGCGTACGGCAATACTCTCACTACAATACTCGACCGATTAAATACGCTCGGATATAAAGTCGAATGGAAACTATTCAATTCAAAGCATTTCGGATTAGCCCAAGAACGCAAACGAATTTATATAGTAGGATCAAGAATTTCGGCACCCAATCTTGAAAATTTCACTGATTGTTCGGCAAAATTAGAATCAGTTATAGAATCCGGTCATCCAACTATTCAAAGTACGTTTACCAAGCTGTTGCTATCCCATTATTCCGTTGATGAACTATATGGAAAGTCAATCAAAGATAAGCGTGGCGGAGCTAATAATATCCACAGTTGGGACATTGAGCTGAAAGGTTCAGTCTCGGACGAACAAAAAGAATTGTTAAATTTACTCTTCAAAGAACGCAGAAAAAGAAAATGGGCGGAAGAATTCGGGATTCAATGGATGGACGGAATGCCGTTGACATTTAAGCAAATCTCAACATTCTTTCAGCACGAAAAGCTAAAATCAATGCTTGAAGATTTAGTAAAAAAAGGATATTTAAAAAAAGAATATCCAAAGCGTTTGGTGCAAGAAACAAATCTACACGGCGAAACTAAAGCTACAAGACAGCAAGATACTACATTACCGCTTGGCTATAATATCGTTACCGGCAAATTAAGTTTTGAGGTTAATAAAGTGCTATGCCCTAATTCCATAGCTCCTACTCTCGTGGCTATGGATATGCAGAAATTATTTGTAGTCGATAATGACGGCTTGCGTACTCTAACTTTATCCGAAGGTCTCAAATTATTCGGCTTCCCTGCTGATTACAAATTCGACGTAAAACTCGACGAAGGTTATGATTTACTTGGTAATACCGTTACCGTACCGATAGTAGAGGCTGTAGCCAAGAGATTATTAGCCATTTGGGATAGATTTGTGAAACAAAATAATATTGATATAATTGATAATTGATAGGACTAAAATATGAAACTAACCGCTAACGAAGTCTTTGATAAGTTGATGATAGACGATAAAATACTTGAAGTAAAAGGTCAAATCAAGTTTTATTTGGGCAATGTCGATATAATAGTCAAACAGCGAGATGTAATTGGAAATATTATGCAAGAGTGGCTCGAGGGTTGGCTTAAACATAATGAAATTACTTATAAACTCAATACTAACACTCAAATGCCGCCTGATTTTTATCTCAATCCAGATGACTTGAAATCAGAATTATTAGAGGTGAAAGCATTTAATTATGATGCTACTCCGGGATTCGACATTGCTGATTTCAATGCCTATCAATCTGAAATAATTGTAAAACCATTTATGCTACATGCCAAATATTTAATATTCGGTTATCAAATGCAAGAAGATGGTT
>CAZIIZ010000592.1:0-2425 GCA_964539225.1 uncultured Hyphomicrobiales bacterium
AGATTTCTGAATGTGACTGGAGTTCAGACGTGTGCTCTTCCGATCTCTTCTTCAAGAGATATTCGTGGAATATATGCGGGCTGAATTAAATTGCAATAACCAATCAATTCTTTCTGTACTTGCTCGAATTTATCTATACTAAAACCTTTGACCGGTCTTAGTGCTTTGCCATTTGCTTCCTCTACCCCGACAATGATATACCCGCTACCTTCATTCTCAAAATCATTTGCAAATGCACAGACTGTACGCATAATATTTGTAGGATTCCAGCCGGATTTGTATTCTATTCGGTTGCTCTCTACCACTTTGCCGGACAATAAAGTCTCGATATTTACTAATATATTCATTTGTTGTATATACTTATTTTTTTTATTTAAACTGTTTCTATAGATCGATTTCAATAGTCATCAATCCTTCTATTTACTTATTTGATTTATCCAGCAAGAATCCATTCTCGCCCAAAGCATGAATAATACCACGGATAAGATAACTATTATCGAACCAATACTTTCTAATTTATGAGAACTATACTTCTATTGAGAAAACACTTGACGCTGAGTAGAACCGCTCAATTTTTTTTTCTGCGTAAATAATCTAATTCTATAATTAAATCCGTCAATGCAGAATCAAAACTTGGCAATACTAATTCCAAATCATAGTGCTTAAATTTTGTTTCTTCCATTAGCTAATTTCTTTCAGCATTTAACATGCCGCTATTCATACATTTAACATCGACTCGTATATCAATATTATATATCAAACGCTTAAAGCATCGTATTATTCTATGACATTTAACATTTTGCTACTAAAACATTTAACATAATTTCTAATCTATGATATTGATAGCAATATTCTGCCTCAGCGTGAATCACTCATTTTATAGTTAATTGAACAAACTTAAAGTATTTATTCTCAAGATAGTTTTATGCCTATATCCAAACTACCTAATAATCCCATTCTCCATGACTTACCGGCAATCTATTTAGCTCTTCTTTGAAGAATTTCCATTGAGGCATATATTTCTCTATCAATGCCAAAAATCTATCGTTGTGATGACGTTCAAGTAAATGGACCATCTCATGAACTATAATATACTCCAAACAGTGCAATGGCTTTTTAGCTAATTCAAGATTTATCCATATCCTTCTATCTTCGATATTGCAAGTACCCCATTTAGTTTTCATTTGTTTTACTTGCCAATCAGATACTTTTATGCTGATGATTTTTTCCCATTTATCAATTATTTCAGGAATGAGCTTTTTTAATTCAGCCCGATACCAATCATTTAGAATGCTTTGCTTTTGCTCTAATGTTGAGTTCGGTTTTGCGAATAAATCAATGTACATCTTGGTTTTTAGCTCTACCTTAGGTACTCCTTCGTGTTCTGTAATTCTTAATAAGTAGCGTTTACCAAAAAAATAATGGCTTTCTCGCTCTTTGTATTTTCTGACCGGTTGACGATCTTGAGCCTCAAAATTTCGTTGCTGTTTTCTTATCCAACTGATTTTGGAGATTGCAAAAAGTCTAACGGCTTCATCATTCACACTTAAAGGTACAGCGATTCGAACCCTTCCCGAAGGCGGATAAACTGCCAAGTGCATATTCTTGATGTCTTTACGAACCACATCAATACTCAAATCTGAAGTAATGTATAAGATTTTTACATCTTCCATTATTATTTATATTCTCTTTGTTGTTTAATAATTTCGAATATTTGTTCCAATACTTCAACTTTATTATATTCTTCCAATACAGCTTTCACAACCTTGTTTTTAAGATATAACTCTTTGGATCGAGTTCCTTCCCAATCATCGTGTTTGCCATAAATAACGGCACTATCCATTGCGATTGTTAATGGTTCATCTTTGTCTAAATTGTCATACAAAGCTCGTTTTGCTTGTGTGTTAATGCTGAAAGGATATTCATTGCTTGTTTCCGGCTTAACGATTTGAATAGCTAATTCTACCATTTTCTTCAAATATTCTTCGTAAGCATCTGCATCGGTATTCCTATGTTTAATTAATTCATCAAGCAGAACACTCATTTTTTCGTAATACATTGGATTAGTCGGGCTTTCTTCAATTATTACTTTCCTTATATTATTTTCAATGGTTTCAGCCATTGCTTCTTTGTTCTTTTTGATATTTTCGGGCAATTTGTCTAAGGCTTTTTCTCCATCTTTTACCAACAATTCAACTAAACTTAAATTACTAAATGCAGAAATTGTTTCGGTTTCTTCTGCTGCTATATAGCTATCTATCAAATGTCGCATAGCTGGTTCATATTGTTTCAAATCTATCCAATCTCCGCTTGCTAACTGAATTTCCTTGCGAACATTTGTAAAGTGCGTAATTTCGTCTTTAATATTCTTAACTCAACTTTCCGAGTTGTTTTAAGCTCTTTATTTATGCAGCGTTTAGTGTTA
>CAZIIZ010000593.1:0-2424 GCA_964539225.1 uncultured Hyphomicrobiales bacterium
ACACATCTTTGGCAATACCGATAAAAACTGTCATTCCGGTTTTGTGAGTCTTCGAGCAAATACCGGAATCTAAAAGCTCATTGTTTTAGGATAGATAACAGTATTCTTGTATTATCAAGTATTTAGATTAGCTACGCTGAATCCGCTCGAAGACTCGGTATGCTGAAATGACAATTTGTGTTCTTGTTCATTTTGCAAAGTTTCATATTAATAAATAAAAAAGGAGAACCGAGGCTCTCCTTTGAAATATACTAATCAGAAAAGAATAATTATTTGCCGGCTAATTTTATCTTAGTTTGCAGATAATTAATTTCCTTCTGGATTTTGTCTCGTTCTTCTTCTCTTGCTTTAAATATCGTAGGTTTTAATTCTTCGAGTTTAGCTGTATCTTTTTCGATATTGATTGTTTTAGAAGATTCGGCTAATTCCGAGAGAATTGAGACTTTGTTGTTGCGTACTTCAACGAAGCCGCCGGACACGGCAAAATATTTAGTTTCGCCTTTGGCATCGACGATTTTAACTGCTCCCGGATCTAATGCAGAAACGATAGCAGCGTGATTATGCAGCACTTGGAACGGGCTTTGACTGCCCGGCACAGATACCGATTCCGCTTTGCCGCTGAACATAGTGTTCTGCGGCGTTACGATTTCTACTTCAATTAATTTATCGTCTTGCATTTGGATTATCCTTTTTTCGCTTTTTCGAATACTTCGTCGATAGTGCCGACGTAAGCAAAGTGTCCTTCAGGAATATCGTCGCAGTCGCCGTTCAGAATTGCTTCAAACCCGGAGATAGTGTCTTCGATTTTCACGTAGCGACCTTCTTTGCCGGTGAATTGTTCGGCTACGAAGAACGGTTGCGAGAAGAATTTCTGAATTTTACGGGCACGATATACTGTAATTTTATCGTCGTCGCCCAATTCGTCCATACCCATGATGTTGATAATGTCTTGCAATTCTTTATAAGTCTGCAATACTTTACGTACGTTCATAGCTGTGTTGTAATGTCTGTCGCCGATAGAATTCGGATCCATAATTCTGGAAGTAGAATCCAACGGATCAACTGCCGGATAAAGACCTAACTCCGAAATCGCACGAGACAATACAGTAGTGGCATCCAAGTGGGAGAAAGTATTAGCCGGAGCCGGATCGGTTAAGTCATCCGCAGGCACGTAAACTGCTTGAACAGAAGTAATAGAACCGCGGTTAGTGGAGGCAATTCTTTCCTCTAAAGCACCAAGCTCAGTAGCAAGTGTCGGCTGATAACCTACAGCCGAAGGCATTCTGCCCAAAAGTGCGGACACTTCAGAACCTGCCTGGATGAAACGGAAGATATTATCCACGAATAAAAGCACGTCTCTGCCTTCGATATCACGGAAATATTCAGCTACAGTCAATGCAGTCAAAGCTACACGAGAACGAGCTCCCGGAGGTTCGTTCATCTGACCAAACACGAGGGCTGTTTTGTCGATTACGCCGGATTCATTCATCTCCAGGAATAAGTCATTGCCTTCACGAGTTCTTTCGCCTACTCCAGCGAATACTGAATATCCGCCGTGATGCTTTGCGATGTTGTGAATCAACTCTTGGATAATTACTGTTTTACCCACGCCCGCACCGCCGAATAAACCTGTTTTACCGCCCTTAGTGTAAGGCTCGATTAAGTCGATTACTTTGATACCGGTTTCGAACATTTCTTTAGTAGTCGATAAATCCGCAAAGTCCGGAGATGGCTTATGAATCGGAGAATGTGTCTTTGAAATAATTTTTCCTTTGCCGTCGATCGGTTGCCCGATTACGTCAATCATTCTGCCAAGCATACCTTGACCAACAGGAATAGTGATAGGTGCACCAGTATCGACTACCGACATACCGCGAACCAAACCGTCGGTAGAGTCCATCGCAACGGCTCTAACTCTGTCTTCGCCCAAGTGCTGCTGCACTTCGCATACTAATGTTTCTTTTTGATTAGTTAGTGGAGAATTCCTTTCGATGTTAATTGCATTAAGCACCGCCGGAATTTTCCCTTCCGGAAATTCTACGTCAACCACAGGACCGATAACTTGTACAATACGTCCTTCGTTCATAGCTTTACCTTATATTGTATATATAACTAGTTTTCTCAATTGTCAAATCTTTCTCTATAAACAGACTAAACTCAGTAAATCTTATTTAATATCTTTAAATACATAAGTTTAGAACTTCAAAAATATAAATTTATTAGCAAAACTCAAAGCCTGTTTTTAATTATTTTTTACATCTTTAGTATTTTTATAAATATTAATTTACATTTATTTATAAAAATCAGTTATAATGTGGGTATGTTATCGAAATTGTGGATAATTATCTTGCTTGTTTATTGGAAATTTTATTAATTCGGATATGCTAATTCCGATAATTTACTAAAATTATTAGCAGGATGTTT
>CAZIIZ010000594.1:0-2421 GCA_964539225.1 uncultured Hyphomicrobiales bacterium
GATAATCATTATGCTGAATGCAACGAAACTTCATTTGAAATGATTAAACAATCTCTAATGGAACAAAGAAACGCTATATTCAATAATCTTGTTAATAGCGAATTGGCTTTGTTTGATGATAAGTTAAAAGATATAGAAAAAAATCCAAGCAATTATTTTAATGAAACATACACTATCACCGTAAAAGATGTGGGATACAAGCATTTTACTCTGTACTATTACGATAGAGCTGGGAATTTAATCAAGACTGTGCCGCCTAAAGGAGTGGCTACTGCGTGTACATTAAGTATTGATGCTGATACAAGGCGAAATTATCACCCTGACCATACTTATGTAACCACAAATAAATATAACTCATTGGGGCAGATTACAGCTACACAAGCTCCGGAAGATCGAAGCGAGACAGTAAATTTATATGACTCTAAGAATAGATTAATTCTATCGCAAAATGCGAAACAACAAGTTGATAATAAAGCAACTTATATTAAGTACGATCAAAAGAATAGGACTGTTGAAGTTGGTGAAGTACAACTAAGTGATGTTATGTCCCGCGATGTGCCACCGGTGCCAATGACTTCATTGGCAGAATTGCAAAGTTGGATGGAAGAACTCGGTAATGAAAATGAACCAACTACAGGACGAACTGAATATACCGAATTGGTGTATAGTAAAGGATATTCATTATTTGCCGAATCACCTTATAAAACTGAAATTCAAAACAATATTACGAATAAACTAAGTTATTCTGTCAGACATAATCCAAGGCAAGCAATCCCAGGCGGAAGTCCTATTATTAATGATCCTCGAACAGATGCTTATAGCGTTTATGATATATACAGTTATGATATATTTGGAAATATTGAATGGGTGATGAAAAGAATTCCCAATATTGAAAAATGGGATAACTCTAGTTATAATAATGATATTTATTCCAAAATTCGATATGAATACGCCCAAATAAGCGGTAATATAAATTTAGTTGCGTACAATGAAGACAGACCGGATCAGTTCTATCAAAAATTTGAATATGACCAAAATAATAGATTAACCAAAGTATATACTTCGAGAGATAAAGAAATATGGGAACAAGATGCAACTTATGAATTTTATTTGAATGGTCCGCTAAAAAATAAAGTAATCGGACAAGATGCAATCACTCGAAACAATTATTATTACACTCCGCAAGGGGCATTAAAAGGTATTAATTCGGATAATGTAGCAACAAATCCCGGAGAGGATTTATTATCAAACGGTGCGAAATTAGCCAAAGCTCCATTCGGATTTTCTTTGGGGTATTACAACGGTGATTTTATCCATAGTCCAGCTTCTTCGTTGTTTACTCCTTCTGTAGGAGATGGTACTTCAAATTCCGAAGCACTATTCAATGGAATTGCTAAAACGAATAATAGTGGGTATAGCGACAAAATTAATAATTTGCTGAATCCAAGTGCCACAAATTACGCCGGTGAGTCAAGAACGTATGATTATGATTTATTATATAGGCTGAAAAAAGATGCTAATCGTGATCCAGTTACGTCTGGTAGATTTGCATCAGACTACACTTATGACCCGAATGGCAATTTGTTGAATGTAAATCGAAAACATGCGAATGGTACTGATTATGCTGATCAAATAACAAATACCATATTTTCTACAGATAATACTCTTAGACAAAAAATTCATACTCGAACTGATGCGAATAATATACCTTCAGATGCGAATATTAATTATACTTATGACGCAAGCGGAAAGCTTATAACTCAATTAGGAACAAATACACTAAATGTCGAATGGACTTATGATGACAAAGTAAGAGAAACAGCATCCCAAATTACTTCCACTCCTGCTGTTTGTGATTGGTCTAGTGGTAGTTCGGGTAATCCATTATTAACAATGTACAATTTATATGATGCTGCCGGTAATAAAGTAATGGTTTATAATAAACTTAGTGATAATAGGGATAATGCGGTAGTATCCGGTTCGGAATTGGTTCATAATATCCCGTATAAATGTGATGATTGTAGTAAAGTGTTTAATGTAGGCAGTACTTATTACGTTTATGATATGAGTAATATGAATGTAGCTATTTATAAATCTAATTGTCCAGATAAAGGGATTGATGCAGGGATCATAGTCGATAGATGGATAATATATGGTTTAGAGGGAAGAATAGGCTCGCAATTGCCGCCTTATACAGACTTGGATAAGAGAAGACTATTCTATAACAATGACAAACCCGACGCTACTTCTCAGTTATTTAAGAGGCTGTTGGACTGCAAGGAATACGAACTGACCGACCATCTCGGCAATCTGAGAGTGCTAATATCGGACGTGAAGATACCGGATAATATTACCGATCCACGCAATACCGTTGCATACAATGCCGACATACTGAACGTGAATAATTATTATCCTTACGGC
>CAZIIZ010000595.1:0-2415 GCA_964539225.1 uncultured Hyphomicrobiales bacterium
GTGGAAAATATAAAATCGTAAAATCTTCTACAGGTCAATCTTACTGGCCGCCATTTACGAGTACCTTGACTAACTTAGAACCTAATAAAGGGTATTTAATATTTATTACTGCTCCAGGCACACTGACTTACCCAGCAAATACTGTTCAAAATAGTGGTAAAATGGCTGCAACTCCTACAGTTGAAGAACCCAAAATTTTAGTAACCGATTATAACAATACCGGAAAATCCGCTACCTTAGCTATTGAAATTAACGGAGCTAAGTCTGGCGATGAATTCGGGGTTTATACAGTAGATGGATTATTAGTCGGTAGTGCGGTATATAATGGTGCGACTACTGGTGTAAATATTTGGGGCGATAACGAATTGACAGCCGTCAAAGATGGTGCTTCCGAGAATGAAGAATTAGTTGTGAAATTATTTAGCACTAATTATCAAACATATTCCCAGGTTGCTATAAGCGAAATATCTAATGTGGTAAATGGCGATAAATCAGCTTATCTGCAATATAAAACAGATGGAATAAACATAGCCTCAGCTAAAGCGTTGTTGAATATTAACAACGATACTTACTCTGCTATTTCAATTTCGCCGCAACCGGTTAGCGATGAAGCTATTATTACTTTCGACAACAAATCGAATTCTTCAGTTAATGTTGAACTATTTGATGCAAAAGGGATGATGGTTGGAGTGTATAATTTTAATTCATTGAACGAAGGTTTGAATAAAATTAAAATTGATATTCGCAATCTAACCAGCGGAATGTATAATGTAATCATTAAATCTGGAATTGATGTTCAGCAGACTAAATTGGTCAAGGTTGACTAATCTTTTGATTTTATAATATTTGTAGGGAGCGGAGTAATTATTATTTCGCTCCCTTTTTTTAGCTATTTGCCGTAATACTGAGTTGCCTTCATTAATATCGTTGCAAAACTCTCAATATAAAAAGAATTTTGATTCTTTCGAGCCGAAACTGGAAAATGATTTTTAAAAATATATTTCATCTTTGTATGCAACTCGGTATTCGTTATTTTATATTCGTATAGCTATCGTCACCACTTTCCAAAATTCTAATCGCAGTTGAAACTACATTTTGACTTTCAATTAAATTCATACAGTTAAAATGTCGTTTGGGGCATTCTTTCAGTCCAATATGAGTGCAAGGACGGCACGGCAGATTCGCTTCGATAATCTGATGTATGCAATTGTATGGAGAGAATCCTAAACTCGGAGTAGTAGAGCCGAAAACGGCAATTAAGGGAGTTTGTACGGCTGCCCCGATGTGCATTACTCCAGTATCGTTAGTGATTAACAAATCTGATTCGCCGATAGCCTTCGCAGTTTCAGATATACTGAGTTCGCCGGACAGATTAATTATTTGTCCAGAAGCTGATTCTTGAATTGTATTGCATAATTCTTTATCAGCTAATCCGCCGATGAGAACGAATGAAAAGTCTCCGGACTGATTGAGCAAATTAATTATTTCAATATACTTTTGGCTCGGCAAGCGTTTAGTGAAATGGGCAGCACCGGGAGCTATAGCAATTATTTTGGTATCAGATTTAGTAAAGTATTTGAAAATCGTGAAATTTGGAGATTGAGTAATATCCAAGCCGCCTGAATCCGGATATACTTCTAATTGTTGAACAGCTTTGAAATAATTATCGACGACGTGTATAGCTTTGAATGGGCTTCGTTTGAAATTTACTAAAGCGAGCTTATGCAGCCTTCGCTTAGGAATCGAATATATTTTCGCAGCTAAATTTTTGCGAAATATTTTAGAACGGAGATTGTTATGCAAATCTATCACATAATCATACTTTCCAAAGTCGGAAATTAGTTTATTTTTCCATTGCAAAATTTCGCTCATTGATTTCGATTTATCATAAATCAGTAATTTGTCAATATTTGGGTTGCCCAGCAATACGTCTTTGAATTGCTTCGCTACCAAGAAATGAATCTCAGAATTCGGAAATTTAGCCCTAATTGAGCGAATTACAGGAGAAGTTAACAAAATATCGCCCATAGAGCTTAATCTTATAAATAAGAATTTGATTTTTTCGATTTTATTTGATATATTCATAGTTCTTAAATGTGCAAAACGAATTTTTGACAAAAAATACTTTACGAAAATACGCATAGCAAATTGAAATAGAAAACAATATTTAAAAAATAAATAGATTAAGGTACATTATGAATATGAACTTTTCCTTTGAAAGAACAGACAATGTCGTGGTTTTTACTTTGAAGAACCCAAATTTGGATATGGAAATTTCTGCTCAATTGAAAGCGAAATTGCTTATCCTATGCCAGCCTGATATTGAAGCATTAGTATTCGACTTAACCAATATTGAGTACGTGGACAGTTCCGGGCTTGGCTCATTGCTTTTGGCTTATCGTCAAATGAAGGAAT
>CAZIIZ010000596.1:0-2411 GCA_964539225.1 uncultured Hyphomicrobiales bacterium
GAAGACTCGCTCCACAGGAATGACAACTCAGAGAGATGTGTATAATGGTTAGAAATAGGTATTGCTTTTTTCAAATATTCTGCCAGCTATACACATTTTTTTACTATTTCATTCCTGCGGAACAATACTTCGAGTGGATGCAGTAATGACAAAAAAAGAAGTTAGATTCCTGCATCCGTTCTAGGACTTACTACGCTGGAATGACAACGATATGGTTGCTGAGTTGTGCAACGGTCTTACTGTATTATTTGATTTTCAAAAGGAATGGGTAGTTTATTTTCTTGTCTGTATTATCATCAGTATATACCTTATGACCTAAAATTGCGAATGAATTGTTTGGCAATTTCACTATTGCTTTAGCAAAACTATTCAAGACACTAATAGGATACCGTCTGCTACTAATTTCATTGCCGGATTTCTCAATTTCAACTGTTCGAAAATCTCTAATTCCGCTTTCCTCCTCGACTGATTGCGACAAATTGCCCAAAAGCAAATATGAAGAAGCAAATTCAATAATATCAAAAGAACGATAATCCGCACCAATGAAAGTATTTTCCCAGAGGACTTTGCCCGATGAATTCACTTTTGCAACTAACGCATTCTTAGAAGAGAATGAATTTGAATAGCCCATGACAAGTAGTGAATTCTCGCTATCTATGAAAAGATTATCGCAGTATTCACTATTATTGCCCTCAATCATAGCCGTCCAAAGTTTTTTATTATTGTTATATTTACATATTGCAATATCTTTGTTGATATTTCCAGCTGCTACATATTGATTTTTATCAATAAATTTTATACATTTTGTTGGATTGAAGTATTTAGCCGCAACGGCTCCATTCTGAGAGGTTGATATTATAATACTTGTATCAATCAAGGCTGCTTTATCTGTAAATATATTATTCTCCGAGTATTGAGCATTTATTGCGAACTTATAAATGCCTTCGTTCACAACGTATAAATCAGATAGTTTACTGAACGTAATATTTTCAGCACTTTGTATCCGATTAGTTGATAATAACTTGCCGGATTGCATATTAATTATTCCGGTAAATAAATCAGATTTATTGCTTGCCATATTCATACTAACGCCGGCTACGAGTATTTCGTTATTATTTATAAATTCAATAGCACCTTGATACTCATCATTATCAGTACCGCACCGAACAGTCCAGATATGATTCCCGAGACTGTCTAATTTGATTAAAACGAAATCTTGATCCTTAGCTCGTTTGTCAGAGTATCTAATATTTCTATCTCTAAATAGCAAATAATACGAATTGTCGAAGAATTTCAAATCTAATGCCGAACGCAGGACAAAACTTTTTTCCCATAAAGCTGTAGGCACTTTGTGGGAATTAATCCCTTCGATCTGGTATGATGCGGCATTAATTAATACTGAATCGAATTGCCGAGTCATTTTAGCAAATTCTAATTGGCTTTTATGGACTATTGGCGTTTTACTATATTTAGAAAGTCCTTCAATTGTTGGGCGGAGGTAATCAAGCGATAGAATAAGTATTGGAAAGAACAAAGCACAAATAATTCCTTGCTTTATGTTTACGATACTACCGGTATAAAAATCAATACCAAAAAAATCAATATTTTTATTTTCTATCTTGTTAGAGAATTTGATTTTTGCGTCGTACAAAGCTTTTAGCAACAAATCGAAGTTGTTAAGCACCAACTTACCTTTTATATTATAAGGAGCAAATTGCAATGTAGAACCATCCTTCATTGTAAGCATCATCCCTAAATATCTTGAATTTGCATTCTGTAAAAACATAGTGCTGTTGTCGGAGTTCGTAATCATAGATGAAAAAGTAAATGCTGAATGCAATTCTAATAAACTATCGGCAGTTTTGTTTTTAATATTTACAAATCCAATTTTACTCATTTCGGCAAAAGGGTATAAATTTTCTCCCTTGAATGATTTAACTATGATTCCTTCAGGAGTGATTTCGATTCTCAATGTTTCGTACCAAATAGCCATTAATCCCAATATAATACCGCAGCCCGATAATATCGAAGCGACAAGTATTATTGGTACGTTTTCGTAAAATCTATAAATAGGCATTGCAAAAAAGAAGACGAACAGTGCGACTAAATCATATTGGAAATAGTTAGTAAATCCAAATCGAATGCTGTCGTCATCACCTATTGTTTTTATTGGAAAGGATATGATATACAAAATCAATATTCCACCTAAAATTGCAAAAGCGGTAAGTGGGTTGGTTTTTGAAATAAATAGAGCTATTACAAATAATAATAGTAGAATAATTCTTCTAATAATTGCCATAATTCATCTCCGTTAAACTAAGTATAGTGTATTCAATATATTCTTGGGCTAAATTTTCGAAACAATAGAGAACCAATGCAAAAGTCAATTTCTGATCATTCTGAACGAAGTG
>CAZIIZ010000597.1:0-2410 GCA_964539225.1 uncultured Hyphomicrobiales bacterium
AATAGAATACGTCACCAGGATATGCTTCACGTCCTGGAGGTCTTCTTAATAACAATGATACTTGGCGATATGCAGCAGCTTGTTTAGTTAAATCGTCATAGATTACTAAAGCATGCTTGCCGTTATCACGGAAGAATTCGCCCATTGAGCAGCCTGCATAAGGAGCAATGAACTGCAATGGAGCTGGATCGGAAGCATTCGCAGCCACTACGATAGTATATTCCATAGCACCGTATTGTTCTAAATAAGACACTACGTTTGCTACAGTTGAACCTTTTTGTCCGATAGCTACGTAAATACAATAAACTGGCTCTATGCCGTATTTTTTAGCTTCAGCACTATGAGTAAATTTCTGATTAATAATCGCATCTAACGCAACGGCTGTTTTACCGGTTTGACGGTCGCCGATGATTAATTCTCTCTGACCGCGTCCGATCGGAATCAATGCGTCGATTACTTTAAGTCCAGTTTGAATAGGTTCTTTTACCGGTTGGCGAGCAATTACGCCCGGAGCTTTACGCTCAATCGGCAAAATTTGAGTAGTATTCAATGGACCTTTGTTGTCAATTGGAGTGCCGAGCGGATTCACCACTCTACCGAGCAATTCATTGCCCACAGGCACAGAGGCAATTTTACCGGTACGTTTCACGGTATCGCCTTCTTTTACTAAAGTATCATCACCGAAAAGGATAACGCCGACGTTATCTTCTTCTAAGTTAAGTACCATTCCGAATACGTTATTCTGGAATTCTACCAATTCAGAAGACATAGCTTTGTTCAAACCATATACGCGTGCCACGCCGTCGCCGACTTGAAGCACCGTACCTACTTCGTAAATATCTGCTTCATTCTCGAAGCCGGAAATTTGGCGTCGTAATATTGCGGAAATTTCATCCGGGCGTACATCAACTACCATAATTTATCCTTGTATTTCTATTTTTTAAATTATTTTTTACTATATTATTTCAAAGCCGAGACTTATAAAGTTCCGCCTTCTATAAGATTTTTGTGCATTTTTTCTAATTGATTTTTTACCGATCCGTCGAGAATTCTTCCGCCATCTATTACGATTTTTACACCACCGAGCAAGGTATTGTCCACCTTGAATTTTGGAAGAATAGTTTTACCAGACCACTTGGCTAATCTGCCGCACATGTTTTTCTGAGCGAGTTCATCAATTTCCTGAGCCGTAAATACTTCAATCGGCATTCTGTTGTTCAATTCATTGTACTGCTCTTCGTATTGGTATGCTATACTTTGGAGCAAAGATTCTCTGCCCTTATCGGTAATCAGCATCACGAAGGCATTCGTCAATTTATTAATTTTAGCTTCGAATACTTCTCTCAATACTTTTTTCTTTAATGTTTGCAGAGTTACTGGATTGTTAATAAAAGCTCGTAAGTCTCTCGAATGCTTAAGGCTCTCACCAATTAATTGTAAATCTTGTAATACATTATCGGCAATGTTTTCTTGTTGTGCAAGGTCAAGAACTGCTCTTGCATACCTAAATGAAACACGATATTCGTTCATTATTTATTCTACAGTTTAGTTATTACTAATTTTTTCAATATTAGATATAGAAGATTCAATTAATCTCATATCTTTAGATCTGTCGATTTTTTCAACGAGTATTTTCTCGGTAGCTCTGATTACTAAGTCAGCTACTTCGGTACGCAATTCTACGATAGCTTGTTCCTTAGAACGGTTAATCTCTTTCACTGCGTCTTGAATTCTTTGATTTTTCACGGCTTCAGCTTCTGATTTCGCATTTGTAATAATGCTTTCTACCTGAGTTTTACTGTTTGCAATGATTTCATTTGCTTGTTGCTGAGCTTCGCCGAGTTTAGCCTTGCTTTCATTTAGTAATTCTTTAGCTTCTGCATTGGCTTTTTCCGCACCTTCGATAGAATTTTTGATGGCTGTTTCTCTTGCTTTTAGAGCATTTGCTATCGGCTTAGTACCGAATTTCAGAAGCAAGAACAAGAATATCGAGAAATTCAGGATAGTCCAGAACACAAGACCAAAATTTACATCTAAGATATTTCCCATTTTTTATTTACCTTAATTTATGCTTATTATTATTATCTCAATTCAAGTGCAGAAGCCGGAGTCATAAAGCTCCGGCAATCCGCATAAAATCATTATTTAGTGGATAACATAAAGCAAATTACGCAAGAGAATAACGCAACACCCTCGATCAAGGCAGCAGCGATAATCATAGTAGTTTGTAATTTACTTAATAATTCAGGCTGACGTGCTCCGGCTTCTAAAGCGGCTGAAGCTAATTTGCCAATACCCACGCTGGCTCCGAATACTGTGATACCTGCACCAATACCGGCTGCTAAGTAAGCTAATTCCATAATATACTCCGATTTTAAAGAAACTAAAAAATACTAATTTATTTATATAT
>CAZIIZ010000598.1:0-2408 GCA_964539225.1 uncultured Hyphomicrobiales bacterium
TATAGATTCGATGTTTTGAAGTTCAGTGAATCGAAAAGAATTGAATTAGCAAAATTGATTTGCGAATTTGCTGAGGATTTGCATTGTGATTTGGGTTTGTGGAAAGCAATTGAAAAATACAATGTCGAATTATTTGGCACTCCGCTACCAGGATTAGTAAAGAACAAATCAGAAATAAAAGGCATCTTCGATGTTAATAGAATAAAATTCTTTCTAAATGGCATTTTCTATGAGTTATTCGATGGCTTGCTAATATCTCCTAATCATCCGGACTTTAACTTATTAGCTCATTCCTTATCTGAGAGTTTAACTGTACAAACACGACCAATTCCCAAAAGTACAGCTTTAAAGAAAATGTTCAATGAGCCATTGATTCAATATGGTGATATCAAGGGAATGATAGTTTGGTTGGGCAGACATTCATATCTTTTTAGGAATAGTTTAAAAACAATAATAGAGAATGAGTCGGAACATAGCGATAAAATCAGCATCACTGATAATTATGTTTTATGCAATCAATCAATATGGTCTGGGCTTACTCCGACGGAAATTGTCGCACGAGCAGCCAAAATATCTCCAAATATAAAAAAGGATTTATTCAAATGGATTGATAAGCATGAATCATTGTTTAAACCAATTTTAAAATCAGGAATTGTTATCCAATTTCAAAACATAATTAATGGGGCTATGTATGATGTTTATGCCGATATCGGAACTGATGAATTTATGCGAGCTGAATTAGTCTTGACCGGATTGCTACCTTTAGGTAAATTTTGGTATTTCTCTGGAACGCAGCATTTGTTTAATGAAAAGATGTCAGAGCAAGAAATAGCAGCATTAAAAACTAATTTCATTGCAACTTCTTCAAAAAGTGTCTATAGATTTGACGATAAAATATTGCGAAAGGCAGTCGAATACAACGAAGATATGTATAAATTTTTTGTTGAATATTTTGGGGATGAGCTTGTCGAATTTGAAGACGGGAACTCTATGGAGACTGCAATCAATAATATGATAAATGATTTTAATAACATTATGACACAAAAAAAATCTTTGACAAATCTAAATGATGATATATTAGATATGAATAAATTAGAGTATCCTAAAATGGATATGGAATCTAAAAATGGAGTTGGCGTGTATTATGATAGAAACGAAGGTATGCAAGTATGGATTAGCAATAAGGAATTATTAACTGCATTCCAAAAGAAAGGTTGCCAGTTGAATTTTGACGAAGAATCTACTTTATATCAATTTGTTACTGACGCAAATTTTTCCAAAGATTATGTGGTGAAATTAATTGACAAATATGGAGATGAGAGTATTCGGAGACTTTTTGCTATAAATGATGCCGATATTGAAATTGAATATATTCTTCGGAAATTCAAAGAAAAATACTATCGAAAAGTCTATCCAAATATTATTTCTGCCTAAGGTGTGTTTTCGTGTATTTTGCAATTTCATCTTCGGTAATACTTATGGAGTTACCGAAGATGAAATCAAATTACTGGGCTACACAAACAATTCAGTTATTGCCAAGGAAATTCGCTCTATAACTGCAATACTGGCATCGCCGATTTTATGTTTATCTTTGAAAGGATTGTTCGGCACGTAAATTTTAGTAAATCCTAATTTAATCGCTTCATTTACCCTTTGCTCTATGGACGAGACTTGCCGAGTTTCTCCGGTTAATCCGATTTCGCCTATAAAAACAGCATTCATTTCTAATGGCATATCTTTCAATGAACTTACTAACGACATCGCCAAAGCTAAATCAACCGCCGGATCATTAATATATAATCCTCCAGCTATATTCACGAATACATCATTTTGTCTGAACGGAATCCCCAAACGCTTTTCTAATACTGATAGAATCATCTGCAAGCGACGTTGGTCGAAGCCGTTAGAAATTCTCTGAGGCACGTTGTAGCTCGATGGAGTAACTAAAGCCTGAACTTCCAACAATAACGGGCGACTGCCTTCCATAGCGGCTGTAATGGCTATTCCTGACTCACTGCTGTGCCGTTTTGCAAGAAATAGCTCCGAAGGATTACTTACTTCTCGCATCCCACTATTCTGCATCTCGAAGATTCCAATTTCATTAGTCGATCCGTAGCGATTTTTCAAAGCTCGCAATATGCGATAACTGTACATTTTATCGCCTTCGAATTGAAGCACCGTATCCACTAAATGTTCCAATATTTTCGGACCGGCTATCATACCGTCTTTAGTAACGTGTCCGATTAGGAATATCGTTTTGCCTGTAGTTTTGGCAGTTTGCATCAATAGCGAAGCACATTCTCGCACTTGCAGTACAGTGCCGGGAGTGGACTCAGCTCTATCGGTGTAAACAGATTGAATGGAATCGACAACAGCTACTTCAGCATCGGAATTAATAATAGCGGAAT
>CAZIIZ010000599.1:0-2402 GCA_964539225.1 uncultured Hyphomicrobiales bacterium
TTCGTGACTGGAGTTCAGACGTGTGCTCTTCCGATCTCAGTCAGTACCCCATCAACATCGGTTAGAAACAATTTTATGTTTCTAAATTTGGAAGCTGAGACTACAAAATGTTTAGTATTTGCCGAAGGCAAAACAAAACTGCTACTAGTTTGACAAATATCAATTTTGAAATCCGAAGGGATATTTTTAATGACATTGTCTATAGCAATGGCTTGCTGAAGAATCTCACGAATATTGGATAAATGAATTTGATTGGGGCCATCAGAAAATGCATGTTCAGGATCAGGGTGTACTTCTGCGAAAATGGCATCAACACCCACAGCCAAGGCAGCTCGCATCAAATAAGGCACCATTTCACGATTCCCTCCTGTTGTTGTTCCCTGTCCACCGGGTTTTTGTACGGCATGAGTGGCATCAAAAACGACAGGATAACCATAAGATCGCATTTCTACCAAACCGGTCATGTCCACGATCAGGTTATTATAACCAAAACTAGAACCTCGTTCGCAAAGACAAATGTTTTCATTACCCGAATCACGCAACTTGTCAACCACATTCTTCATGTCCCAAGGTGCCATGAATTGGCCTTTTTTCACATTAACAATCTTGCCAGTATTGGCCGCAGCAACCAACAAATCAGTTTGTCGGGAAAGGAAAGCTGGAATTTGAAGCATATCAGCCACTTTGGCCACTTCGGCACATTGCCAGTTTTCGTGCACATCGGTAACGATTGGAAGATTTAGCTCTGTTTTAACCTTTTGAAGAATCTCTAGACCACGTTTTAGCCCTACACCACGAGGTGATTTTACAGAGGAGCGATTGGCTTTATCGAAGGAAGATTTAAAGATGAGATGAATGTTAAGTTCTTGACAGATTTCTTTCAACTTGGCAGCAACCTGCAAGGTCATCTCCTCCGATTCAATGGCACAGGGGCCAGCAATTAAGACAAATCGACTGTTTCCACCGATATAAAATTGATTTTTACTCATCACTACTTCTAATGTATAAATCCCGGAGCCTGCATTTGCTAGTGAAAGTAAATCAATATTAGCTGTAGTCTTATCGTAAATATAATTATTCCCATTCTTAAAATTCACATTATCGAGATTAATTTGATTCCAACTTCCAGGAGTACCGGAAGTCTTATATACACGGTAAAATAATTTGAATGACTCAGCAGTATATCCTGGAGAATCGTCGGACCAAGCATTGCCAATACCTCCATTTAAAACAAGCGAAGTTGGCGTACCGAAGTTGTGAGCATCAAATGGTGTGTTGAAAATCCATTCTCCGTCAGCCCATTCTTCATTAGCCAATGAATATTGATATAAACTTCCATTATTAATAGAAATCCCAACAGTACAACAAGCCCAACCTCCACCGGCAAAAGCATTATTAGTGAATATTAAACTAAATGCAACTAACAGCATCCCAACCATAGATTTAATATCGTAAATAAATTTCATACTACATCTCTTTCATATATTTATAACTATTGTATTTTCTTCTTATACTACAATATACAATAATAATAATAATTAGCAAAAGATTTTTTCTAATTATTATCTATGTTCAGCCCTATAGAGTTTTAGAACTCAGATGTCCTACCCCCAACGAAAGGAATAGGACATCTATTAGCTTTGCGATACTATGGCAATTAACAACCATTTCTCTAAATATGTACTACGGCTTACTCACATTCACATTAGCACCATTCTTAACAACTACTTTACTAACTTTTGCATTAAATCTTGCATCGCCCATAGTTAATGGATAAGTAATCGTTGAAATTCCATCGCCGATTTCGATAATTCCGCTTGCATTCGCACCATCAATACTAAAATTAGAACCCAATATTCCGGCTTTAAAAATCGCCAAAGCAGAACTATTATCAGCAAAACTAATTGTGTGGTCGAAAGTTTCGACACCACTTGACTTAGTTAAACTTAGCTTCTTGCCACTTGAAATTGTAGTTTTGCCGCTTCCAGAATTAAAATTGAACCCATTCAGATTCAAAGTAATATCAGAAGAAATTGTAGTATTAGCATTAGTAGAATAATCAGTTAATTGAGTAATCATTCCGTCAACTGCTCTATTTATCGCTTCGCTCCAAGTCGCAAATTGATTAGTGCCATCCGTGAAATATGCTTTAAGCGTAGTCGCTGATATTGTATTCGAATTCTCACTATTTCCAGCTGAATTATAGGCACGCACTCTGTAGTAATATTGAGTTTCAGGATTCAATCCGGTTACTGAGTATGTAGTTACATTGCCAACATCTTTAGCATTCCAATTCGAAACGATATTAGTGAAAGTGTTATCTGTAGCCACATCTAAGTAATATTTAGTAATGCCGGAGACAGCATTCCAATTTGCATCAAAGGAAGATGCTACAACATTTG
>CAZIIZ010000600.1:0-2400 GCA_964539225.1 uncultured Hyphomicrobiales bacterium
AATGATACGCTCGAATTTACTCCGGTCTATATAAACGTTCGGATGGATACAATTATTCTTATAATTGATAATTATATCTTTATCTTTCGCTATTCTTCTATATAATTCGACAATTGGATTGATAATATCTATCACTGAAATATTTGTTAATTTAAAATTAAATTTACCCGATTCGTATTTATGTAAGTCTAATATATCTTTAGTTATATGAATCGCTGTCTTTGTGGAACTTTTAATATCAAAAATTATATCAATTATCTCGTCCCTTTTTAATTGATCAATTTTAAGCTCTAATATGTCGAGTAATCCCCATATTGCTTGTAATGGGTTTTTCAAATCATGGGCTGTAATGGACAGCAAAGCAGACATCTCTTCATTTTTAAGTCGCACTAACTCTGAGGCTTTTTTCAAATCGACGTGCGTCTTAACTCTTATTAAAAGTTCGTCTTGGTTGAATGGCTTCTTTATATAATCCACTCCACCGACACGAAATCCTTGCAGGATGTCGTCTAATTCGGATTTGGCTGTTAGAAAAATCACAGGAATATCCTTAAACTTATCATTACGTTTTAATTTCGTACAAACTTCGAATCCGTCCATATCCGGCATCATTACGTCCAACAATATCAAATCCGGAGTGAATTCCTGAAGTGTTTCTAATGCACTTATCCCTGAATTGGCAATTGCTATTTCGTAATTTTCGCCTTGCAATAATGATACCGCTAACTCAATATTTTTATAATTATCATCTACAATCAGAACTCGTCTAATTTGCTTGTCTGCGTTTAGTAAATTATTCGTCATCAATTAATCCCTCCCGATAATCTTTTATTCTTTGGATAATACTCGGAAATTCTTCCAAAATTCTTTTTACCTTGCCAATATCTGTCATTATTGTATTATCGTATATTTGCTTTGAGTATTCTATTAATTTGTTGATTTTAAAGAATTCTCCGATTTTTGAAAGCTCTTTAGAAAATGCAATTACTTTAGAAATTATAAAATATTTATTAACATATTCCCAATTATTATATAGTTCATTTGTTAATTGTTCAATTAACAAACTGCATTCGTTCTGATTCAAGCTAATCTCAAATTCGTTGTTGTTGTTTACCTTCTTTAGTTCTGGACATCTTTCTTCGTATTCAAGATATTTAGTTAATGTCTCTAAAAAGAGTTGTTGATCTAATGGTTTTCGCAGGAAAGAGTCGAATTGACTGAGCATTTCACTACTCGATTCGAAAGCAATTGATGCCGAGATGGCAATAATAGGTAATTGATTTTGTGCTACATTGTTTCGAATAATTTGAGCAATTTCGTAACCGTTGAAATCCGGCATCTTGATGTCTAATAATAATATATCAGGTCGTGCTGAATCAATTAATTCTAGAGTGGAAGTACCATTTTCGGCTTCAAGTAAAGTTAAGTTTCTACCGTCTAAGTAACCCTTTATTACCTCACGATTGAATTCTACATCATCAGCGATGATTACTCTTTGTCCTTTGAAAATAGGATTGCACGCCTTTGGGATAGCAAACATGGATTCACTATTAGAATTTGGAATTGTTTCAATTTCTGGAATTACAATATTAAAAACTGAACCTTTTTCTAAAATGCTTTCTACAGAAATGTAACCATTCATTTTCTCTACTAATCGTTTGGTGATGGCTAATCCAAGCCCGGTACCGCCATATTTCTTTGTGTTTTGCCCAGAGCGTTGCACGAAATCATCGAATATTATGGTACATTCTTGCTCAGGAATTCCAATTCCGGTGTCGCTTACGGAGATAGTTAAATCAATATTTTGGTTCGAAGATGCTGACATTACGAAGCTAACTTTTATGCCAACTTCGCCGGAATCAGTAAACTTGATGGCATTGCCTAATAAGTTAAATAAAATTTGGCGAATTCGAATTTCGTCTAATAAGAGTAATGGTAAATTATCTGGAATTGTTTGCGAATATGATATTCCTTTATCTGATAAGGATTTCGAAAATATGATACCAATTTCGTTAATTACTCTGTTTAAATTGATTTGTTCTAAGTGAAATTCAATCTTATCTGCTTCGATTTTTGACAAATCTAATATGTCGTTTATCAGCGATAGTAAGGAGCGTCCGCTGCTTACAATTGTTTTTAGATAGTGACGATTGGATTCGTCATCAATCTTATTTAGTAGAATTTCTGAGAATCCGATTATAGCATTCATCGGAGTCCGAATTTCGTGCGAGATATTTGCGATAAATTCGCTCTTAGCCTTATTTGCTTTTTCTGCTTCAGCTTTCGCCACCTCTAATTCCTCTATCACTATCGACATATTTCTAGCTTGATCTTCTTGGATGGCTCGAGCTGCCTCTAAGTCTTCAGTATATTTCAGCATATCTTCTTCGTTACGTTTTG
>CAZIIZ010000601.1:0-2397 GCA_964539225.1 uncultured Hyphomicrobiales bacterium
GCGAAGAATGCACATTTTACAGTTTATCTAATTCATTAGTTTAACTATTAACATAATATAACGAGAAAAAATATGGATTATACTATTTCACATTCTCCGGCATTCGCTACTTTGACTGTCAGCTTGAACTCAGGCGAGTGCTTCAGAGCCGAAGCCGGAGCTATGGTGTCGATGACTTCTAATATTAATTTAGAAGCCAAATCAGCAGGCAAAGGATTTTTCGGTTCAATTAAGGCAGCAGTAGGCGGAGAATCATTTTTTGCTTCATTGTTTACCGCCGATCACGGAGCCGGCGAAGTCGTTCTTGCACCATCAGTTGCTGGAGAAATTGTTCAATTGGAATTAACCGGTAATACTATCTATTGCGAGGGCGGAGCGTATTTGGCAGGCAATAGCGATTTGGAAATATCAACCAAAGGTTCGTTTAAAGCAATGATTGCAGGCGAAGGTTTATTCTTGCAAAAGATTACCGGACGAGGTACTGTATTTTTGAGTTCCTTTGGCGGTATTATCGAAAAGCAAATTACTCCGGGAAATAATCTCATAGTGGACACTGGGCATTTAGTGGCATTTGAGGAAACTTTGAGCTATACAATTCGCAAGGCTTCAAAGGGGATTTTCTCTACTCTTGCTTCGGGCGAAGGATTAGTATCTGAATTCACTGGAAGCGGCAAAATTTGGATACAGACTCGAAATTTATCGGCTTTTGTGGGATTAATAGAAAAAATATTACCAAATAGAGGATAGATTAATATAGTCATTAATGAAACTAGGGCGATTCATATTAAATATGTGAATCGCTCCTTAGTTCATAGATAAATAAATAGTGCGTTCTGATTCGACTAATTCCTTAATCTTTTTATTGAAATCATCCCACCAATAATTAAACTCGAACCAAGCATCATTTAATAATTCCGGATTATTCGGCAGAACTTCTATAGCATTGCAAATTTTATCTATTGTATTAAGAAGCTCTACTTTGTGATTCGCATGCTTTTTATTTGTATTCAGCATGTCCGGTAGCATAGAAATTATTTTAGATAAAAAGCGAAATACTTGTTCAATTGTAGCTTTTAGGTTCTCGTCTAATTCCGGATTCGCAATTATTACGGGAATAATCTCGTCGGTAGTCTTTGCAATTACAGCGACGATATTGACTTGTGTTTCTATTATTTCTTCTAATTTCATAATATTTTGAGTTCTCAAAAAATTAAAGGTTGTCAAAATTAATTTACCTCCGCATCTGTCGGCAAGTAAATTAACATAAATTGCGTAAATTTGCAAATTATTTCGCTGCTCTTCCTACAAAAATATGCTTTACTAAATATATAATCGGTAGTATTCTCTAATTCTTTATGTTTGAAAAAAATAAAAAATATAACTAAACTTCTCGACGAAATTGCCGATAATTCATACTGTATTGATTAAAGGGAAGCTATTCCTAATATTTTTATAGTATTATTTGTTGCAGTTTTGAATAAAATACTGTAATTTTGGGTTCGGACAAATTGGACATAAATACGAAAGTGTGATATGATAAACAATAATTTAAACATAGGTGCGGCATTAATTGTCAAAAACAATCAGAGTACAATAGCTGATACTTTAAATTCAATTATCCCGGTTTGCTCGCAAATAGTGGTGGTTGATACCGGATCTTACGATAATACTCCCCAAATATGTACTCGATTAGGAGCTGAAGTCTTCTTTTACAAATGGGTGGATGATTTTTCCGCAGCTCGAAATTATGCTTTAAAGTTCCTACGTACTGACTGGATTTTATCAATTGATTCTGACGAACAGTTGGATTGGTTCTCGTTGGCGAGATATTCTGATATTATTACTGATGATAAAGTCGGCGGAATCTCGATTAAGATTGAAAATTTCCTCGATATAGAGGATTTATCAAATCGGTCTTTCCATCGATATACTCGTTTATTCCGTAATAATTTAGACTTTCGATTCGACGGACGAGTGCATGAACAAATTTCAGAATCCATAATTAGTAGCGGATTAGATATAATAGAGTCCGAAATTGTAATTAGGCACTATGGCTATCAGGAAGTAACCACCGATAAAGTCAAGAGAAATCAAGATCTTTTATTGAAAGATATTATGAATTCTCCAAATGACTCTTGGAAAATTTATCATCTCGCAGCTGCTGAGTTTGCAGGCAAAAATTTCTTAGAAGCCAAAGCACATTTTAAGCAGGTCGTTAGTTCAGTAGAATTGACTACAGAACAACAAGAAATCTCAAGATTACGATTAGCTCAAATTGCATTGAGAGACGAAGATTTTGCATCCATTAATCAATGGTCTCAGTTTGTAAGCAATGATACCGACAGAGAAGGCTTTCGAAAGTACATTTTGGCTACAGCCTATTTGATACAGAAAAAT
>CAZIIZ010000602.1:0-1098 GCA_964539225.1 uncultured Hyphomicrobiales bacterium
CGATATTTCTGAATGTGACTGGAGTTCAGACGTGTGCTCTTCCGATCTATTTTGCATTATTGTTTCTCAATATAGACACTGGATGATGATTCAACTAAATTAGTTGTAAATACATTTTTACCATATTTTTGTTGTAAAACAGAATTATATCTCATTACGTTAACTTGCAGAATCCCATAATCGGGTATATTTAAAGATTTTAAAACTGCTTTGTCTGCAAAATATATCCCAGAATCTTCGGAATCGAACCCAGGATAATCTTTGTAATAATTCTCGTCTGAATACGAAGGATACCATTTTAACGATATATATACTTTGTTGCCGGATTTAGCACTTTTAGTCCAATTAATCTGCAAATTTTTATCGAATCTGAATGTATCTGTTACATTTAATTTTACTTGATAAATTGAGTCTTGATTAGTAGTATTAATCTCGAAGAGTTGATCAGACAAGGAGAAACTCCAATTAGCCGACAAGCCATAACCCATTTGCACGGGATTCCATTTTATTCCGCTGTAATAATATCCCGGATAAATCAAAGGCGATGTAAGTGCAAGTGATTCTGAATTCAATAATACATCCTTAACAGTTGTTAGATCCGAAAATACTGCTAAAGCTCCGGATTGAATTGCAGGCTCAATATTTTGACCATTGATGGCATTATTAGTTTTCAGATAACTAATCAATGCTACTTCTGCATTTTTTAAATCAGCTTGCTCAGAAATCCTTTGCATTGAATATTTGCTCAATGCTTCGTATTTAGAAATAACTGAAGGAAAATTAATCTTTTCAGGTTCTGTTTGCTTATTTTCGCAAGAAATCAGCATTGCGGCTATCAACGCTAAAGTTAAATATATTCTCATCTGTATCTTTGCTCAAGTTTCGAAATAATTATCTACGAGTTCCTAATATAATACAATTTTTTGATAATATCAATTAATAAATATTACTAATAGAAAAAAGCCTTACAATTTCCCATAATTCTCTAAAACGTCAAGCGAATATAATCAATATTTTTATTTTAATGATATATTTAGATTGCTAAATAACACAAACTTGGCACATATTGATCGATAGGCACATCAATATTTATACTAT
>CAZIIZ010000602.1:1198-2395 GCA_964539225.1 uncultured Hyphomicrobiales bacterium
AAATAACACAAACTTGGCACATATTGATCGATAGGCACATCAATATTTATACTATTATATACGTAATATTTAACAGTCTGTTGAAAAAGTAAAGGAACTAATCATTCGGAGGTCAAAATGACAATGTCGAAATTTATATATTTTATGACCGACATCGCCAATTATATTAATTTTGTACTTAGAACGTCAATGAAAATTGAGCAAAGTGCTGAAACGAGTTATATATATTGATAACTTCGCAACTTCGCCCTGTAATATTTGAATATTTATCCTTTACTCAAGGATTCTGAACATAAAGTCGATATGGAGATAATTGATTTTATGCGAGTATTGCAGAAATTTGTAATTTTAATTTTAATAAGAAATAACTGTTAACAATCAAGCAAATGGACTTAAAAGCTCAAGACGGAGATACATATCACACAATTGAAAAAATTGAGACTGACGAAATTAAAATCAAAGGATCGAAATTCATCGGTACTGCCGCTCGCACTCCCACTAAAGAATCAGCGATGGAATTCCTTACTTTGATGCGTTCTCAATATTTCGATGCTACTCACAATTGTTTCGCTTATCGTATAGGCTGGAATGGTATGGAATATCGTTTCTCGGACGATGGCGAACCAAACGGCACCGGCGGCAAGCCAATACTGTTCTCGTTAACTAAATTCGACGTTACGGATTTAATAGTGGTAGTTACTCGCTATTACGGCGGTACAAAATTAGGAGTCGGACCATTGGCTCGAGCTTACTCAGATGCTGCTTGTGCGGTATTGGAGAAATGCAATAAAGTAGTAGTTCATCGCACTAAAAAAGTAAAAATTAATTGCTTGTACGAGGACATTAATACAGTAAAACGCCTATTAGCTCAATATGCCATTTCCTTGCTAGAAGACTATCACGAATCAATCGAAATCATCGCAGATATTCATTTGTCGCAAGCTCAAGTGTTCTGCGACGAACTTAGCAGAATCACAAATGCCCGCGTTGGTGCTATGGTGTTAGTCTCCCAATAAAGCTTCATCATCAGATAAATCAAGAACTCCAACAATACAAAACCGTCATGTAACTACTTAATATATAATATAGTTAGTAGTTCCGATTACTATTATTTATAATACGTAAATATGTTATCTTAAGTTCGTGTATCAAGAGTTCGGCATTCTTAATATGGTCATAGATATTCAGACAAATACT
>CAZIIZ010000603.1:0-2395 GCA_964539225.1 uncultured Hyphomicrobiales bacterium
TTTTGGTTTGGGCAGTATCATATTGGATTGGATTTGTTGCACTATAACATATTGAAATTCCACTCTGTAAATCAATGATAACGAAATTATCTCGAATCCAAACACACGAATCAATACCATATTTCCTTCTAATTCGATTATACCTTGGCATACTAGGAACATGCTTTAATTTCAATTGATCTCTATAAAAGAAGGTTGCTCTATATTTAAGTTCAGCATCGTAGCATCTTCTGCATAAATCATTTATTAAAGCAGAATCTTTCTTGATTTCAGGAATCAGTTTGTCAAAACATGCAATTGGGTCTCTAATTGATTTACTGTCTTCTGAACTAAGGACATCTATTAGAATAAAAATGAAAATAAATACAAATAATCCCGTTATCAACACTTGAAACGTTTGTTTAATAGTTATCATAATTGTGAGCTATTAGTATATTTAATGTTTATCTATTATTTTTAACAATCTCCTTAGAGAGCATTGATAAATCCTCCCTATGAGACTTAAACAATTTTATAGAACTATATCATTCTTGATTTTGTCCGCCATATCCGAATCGGTGAGAGTTTCGATTAATTGCAGAGCGAAGTCGAAAGCGGTTCCGGCCCCACGACTGGTGATGAATCTATCGCTTACCACTACGCTATTCTCAGAATAATTATTTGGGTTGAATACTGCTCGCACGGATGGATGGCTCGTTACTTTAGTATCGGCTTTCAATAATTTCAAATCCGAAAGGATGGTCGGAGCAGCACAAATAGCGGCTATAATGCCTTCTCGTTTATTATGCAGTTTTAAAATATCTTGGAATGCTTGGTTGTCGCATAGGATTTCAGTGCCTTCTTTGCCACCCGGAATCACGATAGCGTCGAAAGTATCGTCTTCCTCGATGTCTGAAAAGTATTTATCTGGTATTATCTTTAATCCGCGCGAACAAGTAATTATATTGTTTTCCCCAGCTACTGTTACTTTGACTCCGGCTCGACGCAACATATCAATTACAATTACGGCTTCCATTTCCTCTGTACCTTGAGCTATTGGCACTAACACTTTTTTGCTCATAATTTTCCTCTTTTTACTATCTTTATCAATTTTATTGCGTTAGAAACGTTTATGTCTTCTTTAAATTATAATAAGTATCAAATGAAAAGTATATTGAACTACACCCAAGAGGAATTAGTCGCTTGGTGCGAGACCAACAACTTCCCCAAATTTAGAGCCAAACAAATCCTAACGGAAATCTACAGCTCTAAGAAATTTGATTTCCAAGAAATGACAAGTTTGCCCAAAGAACTAAGAGCCATCCTCGAAGAACAATTCTTTATACTTGACGCAGTAAAAGCTAAAGATTTCGTTTCGGCGGACGGAACTATTAAATTCTTGTATGAATTTCATTCGGGAAGAACCGTAGAGAGCGTTTTGATACCACAACGCGACTCCGACAACGTAACCATTTGTGTTTCTACTCAGCAGGGCTGTAAATTGGATTGCAAATTCTGTGCTACCGGCAAATTGGGATTTGTAGGCAATTTGAAAGCAAGCGAAATAATTACTCAAATTCTGCTATCCGAAGATTTTACCGGCAAGAAAATTTCAAATGTAGTATTGATGGGTATGGGCGACCCGCTCGATAATTTTAATCAAGTGCTAAAAGCATTGAAAATTCTGATTAAAGAGCAAGAACTCTTTGGCAAGAATCGTATCACGCTTTCTACAGCCGGATTCCCTGATAAAATCAAAGAATTAGCTGATTCGGACTTGAATATCAAAATCGCTTTGTCCTTGCACAGCACTCAGCAATCGAGACGAGAAACCATTATGCCGTCTGCCGTTAAATGGAGATTGCCGGAACTGATTAAAGCATTAGAATATTACAACAAAAAAACTAAGCAAGTGATTACCTTCGAATATATCCTATTCGATAAATTCAATAATAGCGACGATGACGCAATGGCACTTCGCAAATTATGTTCGCATTTCCAATCTAAAATCAATTTGATTCAATATCATAATATCGATTTTACTGGTTATTCGTCGAATTTAGTTCCTGCGAGCGAAGCCCAATTGAATTCATTTGCTATGACGCTTCGCAAACTTGGAGTCGATGTATTTATTCGTAAATCAGCCGGCGAAGACATATCTGCCGCTTGCGGTCAATTAGCCTATAGTGAAATGGGCGAATAGTTTACTTTAATGCGTAGAATTATTATTTAGATGTCCAACACTTTCCCAATTGTTGGACATCTAAATTGATTTACTTTATCTCAATCTCGCCAATTTTGATTGCCATTTAATCTGCTTAATCAACGGTTTAGACAATCATCTTAATCACATAAATCTCAGTTCAGACAATCTTTAACCACGTAGTGGTTAACTGTTTGTAGCAATAATTAATTG
>CAZIIZ010000604.1:0-2386 GCA_964539225.1 uncultured Hyphomicrobiales bacterium
TGTTCCCTTACAATATAAATTACCCAAAACGATTAATTCAATTTTCAAGGTTGTGTCAGCAAATTGAACGTTTACACCTGGTTCTATCGTTAATGATTTTCCCACGGGAATAATCATGTGATCATATACATTTACTGTAGAGCCTTGTGCCCAAGTTCCTTGTACTTCTACACCACCAGCACCACCAGGTGTACCAACAGTAATTGTTGCAGCCTGAGCTGAAAATAAACTTAGCATTAAACTAAATGCACTTACCAAAATTGATTTTGTTGTTTTCATTTTCTTTTTAATTGTTTAATTGATTGAGAATGCATTAATTGAATTTATATCTTAAACCTAACAAAATTGAAGAATCCGTAAATTCATTTCTTATTAAGGTTGTAGAAGTTTCATTTTCGTGATTGGGGTATTTGTTATTTGAATCCAGATGATATTTAATATACCATATAGAATGCGTGTTGAGTAAATTTTTGGCTTTTGCGAATATGCTGAATCCGGTTTTGAATCTCTTCTCAGCAGAACAGTCTAATTGAACAAATCCTTTTTGCCACATATCACCATTTAAGTCGGAAGATACTTTGACTATTCTATCTCCATTATAAGAGAGGGCTATTTGAGTACTTATTCCATTGTCAACTCCTTTGAATAGAAAAGAGATATTTGCAACATGTTCAGATTGCCCAGCGAGTGGTCTTTCTACCCAGACAGTCAATGTTGAATCCGTATTTTTTTTTAATACTCCGTCGGCATGATATTGTTTAGGAGAACTGGTGAGAGAGTGAGTCCAGGTATAATTACATTTTATCCCAAATTCTCTAATAAATTTCACTCCATCTAGCTCTAAACCGTAATTTAATGCGTTTGAGTTGATAAAAGTCAGGTTGTTGTTGCCATGTCCATCGCCTTGAAATCCCTCTTCAATTGCGTTGTTGATCTTTTTATAAAAAACACCAGCCAATAGTTGATCTATTTGATTGGGTAAATATTCATATCTTAGGTCATAATTGTCTGCAACTGCATTTTTTAATTCTGAATTTCCGGTAATTGCATAGTCACCTCTATTATCCAGGAATGGAACTATTTCAAGAAAACCCGGTTTGTTGAGTGCCTTGTAGTAGGATGCTTTTATATTTCCCTGTTTAAATTCATCTCTAAATACCAAGATTATTATTAAAACAACCTAATGATTTATGATGTTTCACTTTAGAAATCTCAGGCTTTATTATTTTAGACTTGCCTTTCATTAAAAATTCATCAACCAACTTTACTTTATTATTCCAATTATTACCACTTGTCATAGTTTGAGTTGTCCCATTCCATGAAAAAATAAATATTAATATAAATAATAATCTCATCATGTTTGTATGATTATTGAATCATTCTTTCAAAAAGTATTTATCAAAATTGCTTTATGCAGAATTAATCTTAGATTCCACCTGTTCAAGACGCCTTGTTATCTCTTCTTGCTTTTCATTTAATTCTTTTTCACGTGCTTTGGTCGAGAGATAGGTATCGTCTTGCCACCAATTTATACCCATTTCCATTGCTTTATCAACCGAAGCAACAAGAAGCCTAATTTTAATAGTTAGCAGATCTATATCCGCAATCTGAATTTTAATGTCGCCAGCAATAACGATTCCTTTGTCAAGGACTCTTTCGAGTATATCGGCAAGACCAGTGGCATTAATTGAAGGTGTTGGTTCTGGCATGGTTTTATATTTTTAGTAGTCTATTGACAACGTTTTAAAGTCCGATTTTGCTTCCTTAATTTTCTTGCTCGATGGTTTACTAACATCTGTAGTATGCATTTGTTCCGCTTTCTCATCATTATAATCTTGGATCTCTTTAAGTCTGCCTTGAATAATCTCAAGTCTTAATAAGATACGTATTTCTTCAGTCTTCAACCGTGTTCTTTCTTTTTCATACATATACAATTTAATAAAATCAGATTCCTCTTTATTTGGGATGCCTGACTTGACCACATTTTGCATACTTTTGATGCTTTGGAGTCCTTTTATTGCGCTTGAAATTGGCATATTCTTTAGATTTTATTGATTAATGATGATTAGAACTAGTTTATGAATATTGCTCGATTAGTTCATCAACGATATTTTTCACTTTCTCTTGATTCGTTTTTGAACCGATACGACTAGTTTCAGAGGTAAGTATATCCTGGCAAATTCTGCGAAACATAGCCTTAGATTTTGACGGTGTTGTTTTCAGCGTTGACAATGTTTTTGCAATCATGATAGAGCCACGTATGGTAGGATCAAATTCCGTTTTTCCTGATTCGCGCAAACCTCTAACGACCTTAACTATAATTTCTGTTTCCTTTAGCGGCAAATCAGATTTAGCCATTGTAATCTTTAATTCGGTATCATAATCA
>CAZIIZ010000605.1:0-2376 GCA_964539225.1 uncultured Hyphomicrobiales bacterium
GCAGCTTCCATCTACGGCAGGACCTAATTACTTCAGAATAAAAGCCCAAAGAGGAAATTTAGTAAGCGAACCAAGTAGTGTAACGGTGTTATAAAACTATAAAATAGGCTAAAATTTAGATAAAATTTCAATTTATAAATTAAACGAGGCAAGATTGATGTTTAAATTAAAATATTTAATAAAAATATTTATGATAATAATATTTGCTTTTATATTTTTAGAACATAAAGCAAATGCTCAGGACATAGAAAATGGAAAATCATTTAAAGTAATTGGTTATTTTTTAGGAAAATCAGATGATGTCGATAAATTTGATTATGCTAAACTAAGTCATATAATATTTTGTTTCACGGATTTGGACGGAAATAAAATTGCATTTAAAGATTCTAATGACGAATCAACTCTAAAACTTTTAGTTGAAAAGAAAAAGAAGTATAAACATTTGAAAATAATGATTGCTTTAGGCGGATGGAAAGGTTGTGCGACTTGTTCTCCAATATTTTCAGTCGATAGCAATCGTAAAATCTTTGCTCAATCAGTTAAAATATTCATTGATAAGTATAATTTAGATGGTATTGATGTGGATTGGGAAAGTCCCGTAATTGGCGGATATACAAATCATCCAGCTATGCCGGAGGATAAAGAGAATTTTACTGAATTAATGAAGGAATTGCGAATTGCAGTACCGAAACCACTTGAAATATCATTTGATGCAAACAGTTTTGCTGAATTTATACTAAATTCTGTTGATTGGGGAAGGATTATCGAACATGTTGATTTCGTAAATCTGATGACTTACGGGCTTCCGAATGATAAACCGAGACATACAGGACATCATTCAGCCCTTTATTCATCGCCTTATCAGTATGAGAGTGTGGATAGCGGTATAAAATTGCTTGATTCCTTGAAAGTACCATTGGAAAAAATAATTATCGGAGCAGCATTTTATGGTTTTGTAGTGCAAAATGTTGATTCTGTTAATTTTGGATTGGGACAGATAGGGAAAAACAAGAATTCACCATATTATCGGGATATAATTGAAGAATATTCAGAGCAAAAAGGTTATAAATTGCACTGGGACACTACTGCAATGGCTCCTTTTTTGTATAGTTTTCCCGAAAAAACATTTATTACATTTGATAATAAAGAATCAGTAACCCTTAAAACAAAATATGCACTTGAAAAACATTTAGGAGGCATTATGTTTTGGAAATTAAATGGGGATTCTTATAAAGAAGGATTGCTTGATGCTATATATAATGAAGTTCAGAGAGTAAAACCGTAAGGATCGTATTTTATTTTTTGTATAAATAATGATTTATTAGCTATTATCGAGTAGGCGGCGTGGTTAATTGAATCACGCCGCCCTCTCGCAAAACCGTACTTGCATTTCGCCATACAGTGATTCGCTAAATATGGACTAAAATATAATTAAATATATTAGTCTTGGTTAGATTGGGGTTCGCACTTAACCCTTCGGCTACAAAACTTTCTACTAACAATTCCCAACTTACCCTCTAACATAAGCTAACGATTCCTACTATCAAGGCTCGCTCGGAAATTACGCCCTTCAGAACAACTTATTTCCATGCTTTTTCTGCGATTTCTTATAGCAATTCAGATAATTTATATAGATAATCAGCAAAAATTTTCTTAATTTGGTAGTCGATACTTGAACTAATATTATTAAGGATATTTATATGAGAAATTTGATTTATCTATCTATTGTATTATGTGCTTTGATGCTCTGTGCCTGCGGAAACACCTTAGAAATTTCTGAATTCTCACCGAATAAGGATGTGTCGCTTAGCCAAACATTCACGGTAAAGCTTAACAAAGACATTTGCCCTGCTGGCAAACAAAATCAGTGGCTGAATGAAGATTTTATGGAATTCGAGCCGAAAATAAAAGGCAAATACAAATGGATCTCCGCCAATACATTCGTATTTTCGCCGGACATGAAGCTGCAACCAATACAGAAATATCACTGTCGTCTTAGCGAAAAAGCTTTATTTAGCAATAAAGAATTATTCCTCGGCGGCGATGATATAGAATTCAATACTCCTGATTTCAAAGCAAAGAATGCTGAATTCTATTGGGCAAACATCCCAAATCAATATTATAAAGCAAATATTCAAATTAATCTATTATTCAATTATCCTGTGTATTCAGATAAAATCCGCAATTTTATAGAAGTAAAATTAAATGGTAAAACTCAAACTTCGTATAAATATAACAACTCTCAGGAAACTGATAAGCTATCGCTTACATTAGAAAATATACAGCAAACAGAAAAAGAGCAAGAAATTGAAATCATAGTGAAGCAGGGAGCTGAGTGCATACACGGTAGCAAAGGATTAGATAAAGATATTTCCT
>CAZIIZ010000606.1:0-2368 GCA_964539225.1 uncultured Hyphomicrobiales bacterium
CTTCCGCACGCAAAGTTCGCAAGCCTTCGTTAAAAGTTTTGGTCAATACTTGCTTTTTTTCTACCGGAATGTACTCTTTCGGCTTGGATTCCACTGTTTCTTTTGTGGAGCTACATGCGGATAGAATCACTACGCTCACCAATATTATCGCAAAAAATCTATTCATTGAAATAAACCTAATATTATTTACAAAATTACGTCATTATGCACGGTTTGGAATTCAAAATTAAGCAGAATTTCTCTATTATAATAGTTAAAAATAAGAACGGAGCCAAATAATGGTATATATTACTAAGCGAATGGATTTTTCCGCCGCCCATAGATTATATAATCCGAATCTCAGCGATGAAGAAAATGAATTAATCTACGATAAATGCAATAATTACAACGGACACGGGCATAATTACTTCTTAGAAGTTACTGTGTGCGGCGAACCTGACCCCAAGACCGGTTACTTGATGGATTTGAAAAAATTGAAGAAGCTGCTCAACGATGAAATTATTGACAAAGTTGACCATAAGCATCTGAATTTTGATGTAGAATTTATGCGGGACATAATTCCTACGGTTGAGAATCTTTGCATAGCCTTCTGGAATATTTTAAAAGATAAGCTGCCCAATGGAGAGCTATACGAAATAAAATTATTCGAGACTCCGAATAGTTGGGTTAGCTATCGCGGATAAATTGCCATCCTTCATCATTCATTCCTAATTAATAATGGCTGAATAGTTATCGCTGATAATTATCTCAGCCATTATAATATCTCAATTATTAATAATCATATTTAAAATATTATTATCAATAACTATGTATTTATCATCAATAATTATATAGTTATTGATAATTGTAATGTAATTATTGCTATTAACTACGTATATATTTTCAATTTTTATATAGTTATTATTTATAATTACATAGATAATATTCTTTATTATATAAATATTATCAATATTAATATAATGAAGAATTGTCGATAATTATATATCTATAAAAAATATATTTATATTATAAAAATAATGCTTGCGAATAATAATATTTTTGTATATTTGAATTGCAAAAAAATGATTATTGTCAAATAAGGAATGCGAGATGACTGGGAATTCGTATTTACCGTCTAAAGACTCAGATTTACAATTCTGGGCTACCAACTTTATAAAAGTTGCTACTGATAATCTAGCCGCTCTTGGCTTAGTCGCCGCCGATTTAACGAATGTATCATCCGATAAAACTAATTTAGACTCGTCTATTTCCAATAATAAGACGAAACAGGCAGAGGCGAAGTCGGCTGCTGAAAATAAACGCAACGTGCGTAAAAAATTCGAGACAGATGCTCGTATAGTCGTAAGGAAAATCCAAGCAAATCCAACGATTCCTTCAGACTTGAAGGCAAAACTTGGAATAACAGTGAAGGATAGTCACCCATCGCCGCTGAATCCTATATCGCCGAAGGATGCAATTGCTAATCCGAACGTGAATGGTACAAATAAAATATCGTGGGATAGAAACGGCAATCCGCAAGGTACAATTTTCATCGTTGAATCGCAAGAGAAATTGGGTGATAATTGGGTGCTAATCGGCACAACTAATAAAACTTCTTTTGAACATTTACACCAACAACCGGGAAAATCAAAATATTACAGAGTTCGTGCCCAGCGGAATGACGTTACTTCAGAGCCGAGCAATGAGACCGTAGTATATCCGTCAGGAGTTACGGCGTAATTGCTAATTAAAATTTAGCCATCGCTGCATTATACATCGTTGCCGTGTGCGACGATGTATATGCCGATGGCAATTATTAAATTATTGGGAAAAATGCTTTGTATGAAGTAAAATCTATTTGTGTGCAGTGCGGTTCTTCCGTTGGTACGGACGAGAATTATAAAATTTCGGCATATAATTTCGGAGCATTGCTCGCTAATTTAAAAATTCGATTGGTTTATGGTGGAAGCAATGTTGGCTTGATGGGAGCAATTGCTCGGGGCTGCTTAGAAAATGGCGGCGAAGCTGTTGCAATCATTCCGGAATCAATAAAATCTATGGTCGAGATGCTGGAAGTTACTGAATTATACGTAGTTAATTCGATGCACGAACGAAAAGCGATGATGAATGATTTAGCGGACGCATTTATCGCTATGCCCGGCGGCTTCGGCACTTTAGAGGAGATGTTTGAAGTGATAACGTGGAATCAATTGCATTTAATTTCTAAGCCGATTGGTTTATTTAATATCAATAATTATTATGATAAGCTGATGGAATTTTTAAATCATAGCGTGGAATGCGGATTTATCCGTCGCGAACATTTAGAAATGGTGCATTGCGACTCGGATATTAACAATATTTTGAAGAAATTTGGCGATTATAAGCCTGT
>CAZIIZ010000607.1:0-2358 GCA_964539225.1 uncultured Hyphomicrobiales bacterium
TGCAGGGTTGTCTCATATTATTGTTCTTTCTGGTTATAATTTAACGATCATTGCCAAGGTGTGGAGTTGCCGCATGAGAGCTTTTCCCTTTTATAGTCCAGTATAATTCGTCTGATGAAGCCATAATTGGACCATAGCACATTTCAATTCTTCCGGTTTTTATAGAAGGATGAATGTGTTGTCCGAATACAAATTGAGGCTTGGGATTGTCTAATACTCCATTCTCAATCATTGTTTTCGCACCGCCTGGAATCATTTCTTCCGCCGGTTGGAAAATGAGCTTAACGCATACTTTTAGATCTGTTTCAATTGATTTTAAATATTTCGCTACACCGAGCAGAATAGCTGTATGAAAATCGTGTCCGCAAGCGTGCATTTTTCCATCATTCTTGGAGGAATAGGGAAGACCTGTCTCTTCAAGAATTGGCAATCCGTCAATGTCGGCTCTCAATGCTAAGCAAGGATTAGAAATTTCTCCAATGATACCCACCACTCCGGTTTTAGTAACTTTGAAATTAATTATATCCATCGAGGATAATTCTTGCTCGATGAACTTAGTAGTTTCAAATTCTTGAAATGCAGTTTCCGGATATTGGTGTAGATGTCGTCTAGTGTTAATTAAATATTCGGAAATATTATTTATTTCAATTTTTTCCATAATTTCACAACTTGATAATATTATAATAAATTTGTGGGTAAATCAATTACTAAAGTATTAAGCATTTCAGCCGGACCTGTGAGAGTTACTGATTGGATTGAGTGGTCTGTTAATTTGCAATTTACGATTAAAGCTATACCACTAGGAGGAATTACTTTAATTGGAAATTGTAATAAATTCAATTTGGCAATGGTAAGGGCTGCCGAAATTGCACCTGTACCGCAGGCTCCGGTTTCGAATTCTACTCCACGTTCATAAGTACGCAGCTGAATTGCTTCGTTAACAATTTTGTATATGTTGACATTTACTCCGTTTGGAGCGAATTCATTAGCATAACGAATTTGAGGAGCAATTTGCATAATATCAAACTGTCTGAATTCACAATTCGCTAATTCTGGGAATTGTGCAATATCTACCACAAAATGCTTCGAACCAACATCAACAAAAGTACCAGTGATTTGATTTGAATTAATTTCTACAACGACATTCTCTATAAATTGGTAGGGAGCAGGGAAGTGCAAACTAATTTGATCACTATTTAATTCGAAATTGTATATCTCGCCAGCCATATTGAAAGCATTAAACTGAAATTCCGGAATAGAATCCAAACCTTTCGCAAAAGCGACGGCACATCTTCCGCCATTGCCACACATAGCATCGTTTGAGCCATCCGGATTGAAAAAATGTGCAGAGAAATCTGTGCATTCCGAAAAGGCAGAATCAATTAATATTAACCCTTCGGTTTTGAAGGAATTCAACTCATTGATACTGCACAAAATGGGAGCTAATGTACTTGCTTGGACCAACGATAATTTATATTTACAATTATTAAGCACAGTAAATAAATTGCCCGCCCCCGACATATAACTAACTTCTAATTTCATGCGATAGAGCAACTTGAAGATGGTGAACAATAACAAGAAAGCAAATCTACAGTTCTTTCGTGTATTTTGCCATTAGTGGCTAATATAGAATTGTCCGTAATTTTGTATTCTGAATTATCATATTGAGTAACAGAACCACCAGCTTCTTTAACTAAAATTGCACCGGCTGCTACATCCCAAGGATTAAGATTAATCTCCCAAAATCCATCGAATCGTCCGCAAGCTACATAAGCCAAATCTAATGCCGCTGAACCGAGCCGCCTTACGGGAATTCCTTGCTTTATAATATCAACAAACGTATCAATACATTTGCAAGGGTTCAAATTTACATTATATGGGAATCCGGTAACTAAAAATGAAGATTCAAAATCATCATTCTGCGAAACCTTTATTGGTTTGTTATTTAGGTAACTGCCTTTGCCTGCTTCGGCTACGAATAATTCATCGAGAATCGGATGGTAAATCACTCCGCATAAAAGTTGGTTGTCTTTGTGTGCAGCAATGCTTACGCTGAATATCGGCAAGTTGTGGGCGAAATTGACTGTACCGTCCAATGGGTCAATTATCCATTGAACTTCGTCTAAATTAGTAATTCCGCTTCTTCCGCTTTCCTCGGCTAGAAAATAATGATTAGGAAATTTAGATTTAATAGAATCAATAATCAGAGCTTCGGCTTTTTTATCGTATTCCGTTACTAAATTATTCTTGCCTTCTTTCGATGAAATTTCGAAAGTCGTGCCAAATCCTTCACGCAATATTTTGCCAGCTGATAATGCTGCTTCGATTACTGCTCTTCTTTCTGTTGAAGTAATTCCA
>CAZIIZ010000608.1:0-2350 GCA_964539225.1 uncultured Hyphomicrobiales bacterium
CGAAGACTCGCTCCACAGGAATGACAACTCAGAGAGATGTGTATAATGGTTAGCCGATGAACGGAGTGCTTCAAATAGCATAAGCCCGTTGCAAAACTCCGCAAGGTTATCGTTGTCATTCCGGTATTTATCAAAATAAAATTAATCAATTCGTCGATAATCTTCACATTGCTATTTAATTGGCATAGATATTGGTAGTATATACTGTATTGATAACGATAGAAAATTGACAATTATGGCAAGACTGATAGATTGGACTATAAAAAAATAGCCGCCTGAGAGAGAGTCAGGCGACTGTGGAGGATACAATTCAAAAGAGAAAGAAATATCAAAAATTTATTAGTCCATTAATCTGCGCAGGAAGACCGGGCGTTCTTGAACACGACGAGCCGGCTCTTCTTGTGGTGCAGTATATGTAGGCTGCGGATCAGCACTATAAGTACCAGTATTCGCATATACAATTGGTTCTGTTCTGCGATTATAAGCTGGATCATCTAATCCCTTCAATTCTTCGTTGCCGCGTGGAGCGGTTCTAGTACCTGAAGGATTGTTATTGACATTGCCGGCAGCTACTCTGTTGTTGTTATCGACAGAAATATACGGAGGATTATTAATCGGTTGAGGTTGATTATAAGATCCGCGAGACGGTGCCGGAGTCGAATTAGGATATTGTAACGGTAAATTCGGATCGAAATTTGAGTTTCTGCGTCCGCGTCTATCGTTATTATACTTGTCATTATTGTAATTATTATTATTATTTTGTTGTTTCGGTTGTGGCTGAGGAGTCGGTTGAACTGGTTCGACTACTTTAGCTACTACTTCTTCAATTATTTCTTCAGGTACGATTTCAGCGATTTTTTCGAATTTTGTTGCTAATACAGTAACGGTAAATTCTTCAGTAAGTTCTTCTGTTATTACCACTCCGCATTTTAAATATGGATCAGTGCCGGTAGCTTCTTTAATTAAATTAGAAACGGTTTCCATTTCGTCAATTGAGAAATTAATATCGGCAGTAATATTGATTAATACTCCCATTGCTCCGGCGATAGTAACGCCGTCTAAAAGTGGAGATTTCAAAGCATTATTAGTAGCTTGAATAGCTCTATTTTCACCCTTGGCTGTGCCGATACCGATTAAAGCGTCTCCGCTACCTTGCATTACGTTTTTAATATCAGCAAAGTCAATATTGAAATAGCCTGCTTTGTGAATAATATCTACTATACCTTTGGAAGCATTAATCAACACTTCGTCAACTTTTTTAGTTGCGATAGGGAATGGGATACCTTTTTCTACTTCGTCGAGCAATTTCTGATTAGAAACCACAATAATCGAATCTACATTTTTTCTTAATTCTTCAATGCCTTTTTCAGCAAATTCTAATTTTTTTCCGCCTTCGAATTTGAAAGGCTTAGTAACTACTGCTACTACTAACGAACCAAGTTCTTTAGCTATTTTAGCTACTTGCGGAGAACCGCCAGTACCAGTACCGCCGCCCATGCCTGCGGATATAAACACCATATCACTACCAGCTAAGTGTTTCTTGATATCTTCTAAACTTTCCTCTACGCATTTTTTCCCTACTTCTGGATTGCCACCTACCCCAAGTCCTTTTGCCGTATTCTTGCCAACTTGAATTTTAATTTCAGCTGTGTTTTTATGAAGAGCTTGAAGATCGCTATTAGCTGCGATAAAATCTACTCCTTGTACTCCGTCTTTTTTTAAGTTATCAACAGCATTGCACCCGCCACCGCCGATGCCGATTGCTCTGATCACCGCACCCGAAGGTGTATCACCGGATTCTGTAACATATTCTATCATAAAGTACTCCTAAGGATTTATATTTGTTTATTATAATTGCGAAAGTATATTTTTAAATTTTTTAAATAATGAGCCGGGATTAGTCGGTTCGACTGATTGTACATTTGGTTGATTTAAAGAATTCGATGAAGTATTATGTTCATCGCTACTTCCTGAATCTCTCAGTCCGAACATCGCTAATCCAACGGAAGTTGAATAAATCGGGTTTTTGATTTCCGGAGCTAATCCGGTGTAAGTAATACTCGCCGGGATTCCGATTTTTACCGGCATTCCGAATATTTCTTGTGCTAATTCATCGACACCCTTTAGTAAAGCACAGCCACCAGTTAATACTATGCCTGCACCTAATCTACCGGAATATCCGGAGCGTCGAATTTCTGCCAAAGCGAATTCAAATATTTCTTCCATCCTTGGTTGAATTATTTGCGATAACACGCTTTTGGTAACTTCTAATGGTTTTCTTCCTCCAATACCAGGAATCATAAACACTTCATCATACATAATTGAATTGCGATGAGCGTGTCCGAATTCG
>CAZIIZ010000609.1:0-2340 GCA_964539225.1 uncultured Hyphomicrobiales bacterium
TCGAGCAAATATTTAATAAGGGCAAAGCTAATAATGGGTTCAATATTAGTTATGAAGTATTCGTTGCTAAAAATGTAAGCCTTAGCTATTCTTTTGGATTTGGCGTACAGAGCAAAGGAGCTTCATTTCATACTACATTAGGTTTAGCCGGATTGTATTATGGACTTCAGAATATTAGTAAATGGGGCGAAAAGGATAATCAAGAATGCTCGTATTATTATGGCGACGATTACACTGATTGCTTAGAACAAAAGAAAGAAATGGATTACTCGTATCTATGCTTTTTAGCAATTTTGCCAGAAGGAATAAATGTATATCTGCATCCGAGCGAAAGTATTAGCGTGATTACCTATTTCGACTTATTAGGATTTGAGTACAGAGATAACAAATCCGCTATAACCAGTAATTTTGGGCTAAAGCTCGGTATTAAATTTGGACAAAATACATATATAGAACCTAAAATCGGATTAAAACTCAATTTCACTGATAGCGAATCGGTAATGACTTGGGGCATAAATATTAAGAGCTTTTTCTAATATTTAATTCATCTTTTTTCGATTATTGCTTTTGTTTTGCAAATAGTGCGTCTAATTCATTTCTGATTAGGAATGGATTAGTAATCGGTTGACCGTCTGTTTGAGTTTTATAATTCAACAATCTCGCTTTTTTAATATTAATTAAATTTGGCAACTCATTGCAATTACTGGTATATAGATATTTTCCATCATCATCGGTAATTATCATATTGGGCATAAAAACATTCTCTCTTCCTATGAACTGAGTCATAGATTTCATAGCATTATCATATACTTTCTCTGTGGTTTTGACCAAGGCTTCATAATTATCAATTATCTTATCGTCCCAAGTATTAATCGTGGCAGAATCTTCAGCTATATCCGAATCAATATCAATTCCGACGTTCAGAGTGTCGTGTCCGGAGTGCATTAAAATTATTTTCCCACCGCCACCTTCCAAATTTGCAGCATAAATCGGTTTACATATCCCAGAAAGCCAGCCCTGCAAGTGTTTAATATAAATTTTACCAATTTGAATTGTGGTAATAAAATGAGATATTCCTGCTTCCTTATGGCATTGTAGTAAATAATATGGTTCAATGCCTACCCAAAACATCCGTCTGAATGTTTCGGCTAACGTTCTATAATTAGCGTTCACGTGTTGCAATAATACAGTTTGATTTCTAATACTGAACCCGTGCGAGCGAATTAGCTTTATACCATTATTCAATTCGGGAGTGATTTCTTGGTAGTGGTTTAAATGCGTCATAAAATATATATATTTTGGCGAATTGCCACTAAATTTATTAGCTGATTCCGCTATTAAATCCAGCAATTGATTTGTAATTGCCATTGGCATTACTATTGGCACTCTCGATGCTATCCGAATGGAGCGAAGATGATCTATTTTACTCAATTCTTCTAAAACATATTTTAATCTTTTCAGACTAACCATCAAAGCATCACCACCGGTTACTAGGACTTCATCAATATTTTCGTTGTAGTCTATATAAAACAATGCTTTGGTAATTTCATCACTATTAATGAATGAATTTTTATCCAAGCTTTTTGCTCGTTGGCAATGCGAGCAATAAGACGCACAATTTGTATTTTCGCCTACTAACAGTGCAACACGATTGGGATATCTTTGATAAGCAGCTCCGTAACTTCTGATTTCTTCAGCCATTGCTCCTTCTATACCGGAATTAGGGAAAAGTATATTAGCAGGAGTTGGCACAGATTGCCAAAATATTGGGTCTAACCTATTTTCCTCCAATTCACCAAATAGCATTTTGGGATTTATAGGGTCTTGCTGTATGAGCGAAGCATAATAAGGCGTAATTCTTAAAGTTTCTTTGCCGACTTTTTGCGATAGTGTAACTACTCTGTCAATTTCTTGCAATTGATAGTCTGAAAGTTTAATTACTCCAGCTAATGATTTTACGTCTCGAATTTGATTTTTTAATTGCCATTCGGGATTATTCCAGTCTTTATCATCTACATTTTTCCACAACTCAACGGACTTGAAGTCTCTGCCAGGACGAATATAGGAAATACTCATACATTTCTCCTTTATCTTATTTATTGATAAATGATTGATAATCAAAGCAATATAAGCATTATTATCAATAAATGCAAATATAAAATAATTTCGTCAACGAATAATGCAAAAAACTGATAACAACCAAAACATTTAAGTATATTAACATTTTTCTTACATATTTGCAAAAAAAATGGTAATTTGCGGTTATTATATTTTTTATTCAAAAATACAGGTATTTGATATATATGAAAAAATATTTACTTAAAGTATTAGCGAGATCGG
>CAZIIZ010000610.1:0-2336 GCA_964539225.1 uncultured Hyphomicrobiales bacterium
GCTATAGTAACATAAGGACTATCGTGCAAAAATTTATCTTCCGACACGCTATATACCCTCAAACCAGTAGAGGAATTATTAAAAAGGATAAGATCATTGTCTATAAACTTTCCTTCTAACGTTTGATTAACCACAGGTAACCTGCGTAGTTCAGATTTTTTTTGTACATCAACTAATATTGCAGTACCATTTCCATAGCCTTCATTTTCATTAGTGATATACATTGCAGTTTTTCCGTCAGGACTTACGCAGACATTTCCTCCGGTTGCGGAATATTGATCTATCGTCTTAATTTCATCATAATTTTCAAGATTAACAGCATAGTAATTAACAAATCCAGCTAAATGCAGAATTTTATAATTTTCATCTACTGCAAAGTCGTAAACTTTAAAATCTTCTAGAAACGGCTTTTGGAAATTAAATTTCATAGTTGCCAAGTCAATAGATTGGAATTGAAAATTATTCTGGTAAGTATATAAAGTTTTTCTATCATAAGACAAATAGAATAGAATATTCTTCGAAATGCCGCCCAATTCTAAAGTATCGTACTGAGTTGGATTAACTAACTTGCATTTAATTAAAGTGATTCGAGAAGTATCTCCGGACGAGAAATAAATCGTAGTGTCTGCTTCATTTACGTATGCAAATTTAGTCGCATCAATAAGTGCCGGATAATCCTTAATTGTAAAAGTATTAATACGTTCGATAGTATTTATATCGAACACTTCTAGCTTGGTCGAATAATTAATTAGAAAATTCGCTTTATCAGAAACAAAGCTTGACGAATTTAGAGATAAGGTTTTAGCCGATTGCACCAAACCAAATATTGATTCAGATGCAAATACAGAACTCAATGTACTAGCAAATAGCGACAGCACAACTAAAGTAAATAATTTCATTTTCATTTCCTTGACTTTATTGATAATAGTAAAATTATAATGACACAAAAATATTTATTATGTCACAATCAAATGTAAAATAATTTTTAAATTTAATTCAGAATGCTATCAATCATTTCTTTTCAAATTAAAATTAATTTCAGAATTAGGATTTATATTACCTAATTAAAGTTAAAATACTCTAATAATACTTATGTCCATATTACCTAATAAATTAATTCTCAAAACAATATAATGCCTAATATTCAAGGAATCAAAAATACTTAGATTGATTTACCGAGAAAATTATTATTTTTGTGCTTTGTATATTAAAAATCAAAATGAGAAATAGAATGAAAGAAGCATATTTGACTAAATTGACTGTGAAAAGTGCAGAATTTTTTGCCTATCACGGTGTAAAAGCAGAAGAGCAGGTATTGGGCGGAAAATATCAAGTTGACTTAGAAATGTATTACAATGCCACTAAAGCTGTAATTAACGACGACGTGTCTTATGCCCTAAATTACGATGATGCTATGTTTTGCGTGGAAGACGTAATCAATGGTCAATACAGCTTAATCGAGACTATAGCTAATGAAATTATCAACATGTTATTTGATAAATTCCCATTATTGGAGAAAGCTACCGTAAGAGTTCGCAAGTATAGTGCTCCGATTCGTAGCGTAGTTAGCTATATAGAAGCCGAGCAGACTATGCAGAAAACGCACCTTGCTTAGTCCGGACAAAAGAGAATATGTGCTACTGTCGCTCGGAGCCAATCTGGGCGACAGAGAGCAATCTCTGCGTGATGCGATAGCGTATTTGCAAGATAACGGTGTATTGAGCGGAGTTTCCACATCATCTCTATATGAAACAGAGCCGTACGGAGTACTCGATCAGCCCGCATTTATTAATATGGTAGTTTCCGGTTTCACTTCGCTATCCGTATTTTCTTTGCTTCAAATTTGTAAATCTATTGAATATTTAATGGGACGTTGCACCAGAGAACGTTGGCACGAACGTGAAATAGATATTGATATTTTAATATATGGCGACTTGGTAATCAGTAAAGATAAAATCAAGATTCCGCATCCTTCTATGGGCAAGAGAAAATTTGTATTAATCCCCGCAGCTGAGATTGCTGCCAAAGCTAAAGACCCAAAATCTTGCAAAACTATTGCCGAATTATTGGACGAATGCGAAGACGATTCAGACGTTTACCGTTTAAATTAATGTGAATTCTATATTACTTGCTCAATTTGCTCTTTAGTTAATCCTGTAAATCTCATAACTTTATCGACAGGTTCATTCGCTTTAAGCATTTCTAAAGCTATTTCGATTTTTCCCTCAATCTTACCTTCTTCTTTGCCTTCGTCTCTAGCGGTATCTAATGAGTTCTTCAAATCACGATAATACTTCAAACTATCTTCATAAGAACGAACTTGAGAAGGAGTAAAT
>CAZIIZ010000611.1:0-2328 GCA_964539225.1 uncultured Hyphomicrobiales bacterium
AGATTTTCTCACGGTGGCCTTTTATCTACTTATTCTGATAGTTCTAAGGTTGGATTTAATGCCGTAGTCGCTCAGAAATATAGTGCAATGCACAGATTCGCTGTGAAGCCAAGCTGGGGCGAGATTGGATTTTGGGAAAGTATAATATATTCCAAGCGTGATATTGATTTAGAATATTTGAATCCGCTTAGCTTCTTTAAATCTTTAGAACACGCTTTGAGAGATAGAGATAATTCTATGATGGGGCTTGATCTTACGGCTCGACCGTTTAAAAATGTCGAGCTTAAAGGTAGTTTTATTTTAGATGATATAGTCTTTGGCGAAATCGGCAAGGATTTCTGGAGTAATAAATACGCATGGAATTTCGGTGCTTGGTATGCTTCAGATATAGCAATGGATTTCGGAGTGGAATATTCACGAGTAGAAGCTTTTACTTTTTCGCACTTTGATTCATTAAATGCTTATACCAACGATAATCGTCTAATAGGTACGGACTTACTGCCTAATTCTGATGAAATAACAGGCATTTTAAAGTATTGGTGGGGAGCTAAATATCCAATTCAGTTAAAACTTGCCTATCGTCGGCACGGAGCCAATGAATATGATGCTAACGGAAAAATTATTAATAATGTAGGCGGTGATTTTACTAAAGTAAAAATGCCTACTGATTCAGGTAGAGCTAAGTTTTTAGATGGTGATTTGCAAGAAACAGTATCTGCATCTTTATCTTTCGGATTTGAATTATTCAGGGATTTTTCCGCAAAATTTCAATATACGTATAATAATACTACAGGCGAAAAAGATTTACATTTCTTGCGTTTAACTTTCTCTTATGATGATTTTTAAGGTAATTGATGGTAAATGATAAAATGAAAATTGCTTATGCTATGTTCGGCGAAGGCTCGAATATTAAATTTAAAAAAGGTCCTGGTGATTACGTATATAGAAATCTAATTAAAAATGGAGCTGAACTGTTTCCCGTTGGCGGCGATCCTGAGAATCACGAATTGTATTTAAAAAGCAAAACTGCGATTTATCGTTTGTGCAATAAAAGATTTATTCGTCAAAGAACTGAACTGTATTTAAAAACCGCAGTTAATAAAATCGAAAAGCAATTGTCCGAATTAGAATACGATTGCATATTCTCTTTCGGTGCTTTGCAGTTAGCATATTTGAATACTGATAAACCATTTTTCTTCTGGACCGATACTCCATTCCAAGGATTATTGAATTTCGGGCATTCTCACTATAAAAACATAGCCAAGCAATCAATTACCGACGGTCATAATGCTGATAAATGGGTACTAGACAATTGCCGATTAGCTTTCTATACCTCGAAATGGGCTGCAGATTTGGCTATTAACACCTATAATATACCTCGCGAGAAAGTAATAGTGATGCCATTCGGAGCGAATTTGGATACTTATCCATCGCAAGCCGAAATAGAATCTAATATCGAGTATAGACTGCGAAACAAGGCAGAAATCAAATTACTTTTAGCTGGAAATAATTGGGAATTCAAAGGCGGTCCGATCGCCTGCGAAATTATTGAAATGCTAAATAAGCGGGGAATCAAAGCCAAACTGCAAGTTATCGGATGTACTCCGAAAATTGAAGCTCGGTTTGCTCCTTATGTCGAATTATTGGGAGTAGTCGATAAAAATTCTGCCCAAGGTTATTTGAAATTTTCTCAATTATTCTCGCAAGCCTTTTGTTATTTGATGCCTACTCGTGCAGAAGCATACGGACACGTTTTCGCAGAAGCTAATGCTTTCGGGCTTCCGGCTCTTGGCACTAATACCGGAGGAGTAACCGAGATAATCAAGAATAATTTCAATGGTATGGCTTTTGAATTAGATACTTCCATCGAACAGTATTGCGATTATATTCAAGATTTATACACAAACACTGATAAGTATGTTCAGATGTGTCAAGATTCATATAATGAATTCCGCAATAGATTTGTTTGGGAAGATAATTGCAAGAAAATATTACAAATTATCCAAGCTAATATCTAATATTATTTCTATACATATCCATAAATTCAATTGAATCGTAAACAAATAAAAAAATCCCTATATGTATTTCTACGTATAGGGATTTTTTTATTTAGCGAATTACTATTATAAATCGTTTATTTCACGATTGTAATTTTCTCTGTTAATTTAGAGAATGGAGTAATAACAGTAACGAAGTAGATACCGGAGTTAAACTCATTAGTGTTAACACCAATTTTGTTAATTTGACCGGCGATATTATTTACATTGAATGTTTTAAGATTTATACAGCTTGCATCAGAAATTACTATTTCAGCAATAGTGTATATAG
>CAZIIZ010000612.1:0-2321 GCA_964539225.1 uncultured Hyphomicrobiales bacterium
AGGCGGATACTGGGAAATAATTAAGCAATAATATTAGTATCTGTTTGCTTCAAAACAGTCGCAATTAATAGCCTATAATTTAGATTATGTAAACAAATCAAAATTGTTAGATATTTTGTCTTCGTTTGTTACTAACGTTTAACAGCTACGCTGTAAAGATTTTATCTTAGCTACTACGTAGTTTTGAGCGTTAATAACAAGCTATTCTATTTCTGCCCACTCCACTCTATCAAATGCCGAGTATGGACTTTGCCATGGTTGGAAGACTGGGTCCAGTCGCCACAAACGAGTTTACTCAAAACTGAGTTATTTGATTAGTAGTTATTGCTTTATTATTGTTTCATAGTAATGCTTATACTCATCGCAGAGAACATCAAATTCCTTCTCTTGATTTTTTATTAATTTTTCCAATGATTGACCACACCAAGGACAAAAATTTAAATGAATTTGAGTAAATAGTGTAAAATCAAAGTTTAAATTCCCTAAGGAAGAGTTCTGATGTAATATTTTAGTTAAATCATTATAGCTTACTGACAAGAAAAACAGAATAAATTGTGACGTATCTTGTTCTATTATAGGAATAATATTTGTACCTTTATCGTAAGGATTAAAAATATTTGCTTCAAAACTTCTACAACAAAATTTCATTATTTCTCCATATATTTATATAATTCGTCTTTTAAAACAGGACTAAACAATGTTTCATTTATGTAGATACCATTCTCTTTCATAAATGTATATGGCTCAGATATATAGTCTTTATTTTTCCATTCTAAAAATACTTTTTTAGGTATTTTAAACTTATGTACCGGACCGCTTCTTTGTATTTGATTTACAATTGCTTCATCGCTAACCGTCGAAAGTCCCCTCCTTGGTGATAAAGCCCCATTCTCTAAATTTACATAGTGGTAAAAAATAATAAAATCGATCGCTCCACTCACAATTACTGTTTATAACCAAAGAAACTACTTCATGATTAGTATATATCTCTCAAGTATTTTATCAAAATTTGGAGTCTTTTCAATTTCGATATGTTCATATAATAAATTATTACCCGAATCAGCATCTAAAACTTCAATATCTATTAACCCTTGCATTGACTCTTCCCACAAGCTAATTTGACCTATACAATTTTGAGAAGTATGAAATATTGTATAACTTCTAATGGGTGCAGTAATAGGTGATTCAATAGTATCGTCGATACAAATTCCAGAATTAGCTAATGAAAAGCTTCTTTCTTCCAACCATTCAATAAATTTATCAATCATAATTATTTATTTCCAATAATTTTTATATTTTTTGCAGTAGGCATTTGTGGGATATGTTCTCCTTTTTTTCTAGCTAATCTTCCTTCTATTGTGTTAGGTCCAAGAATTTTAGCCCAACCTTCTGTATTATTAGTTACTTTTAAAGAGCTGGTTGGAACTTCAAATTCCACATAAATTGACCCAGGTTTTGCTTGCTTTATAAAAGCATTAATATTTGATGGATATGCAACATGAGTTGTACCTGAAAAGCTTTCTTGAACTTTTCCAGAATTAAGCATATCCGCATATTCAATTTTTGACATCCATCTGCCTACTGTAGTACTACCACTCTCCACTACTTCTTTCGCTCCGGCAGTTACTGTCTTAGTTGTAATTACAGCATCATCAGCAACTGAACCATTAGAACTCTCGAATGAATTCGGACGGGCTACAGCATCCCAAATTGTATAAGCAAAAATCATTTGCTTAAAGATTCCAGCCATAGCATGATACATCCCACCTAATTTATCACCATTCGCAAAAGCATGAACAGCTTTGCGGTGATCAGTGAAGCCTGATTCATCAGCAAAATTATTTACGACTGCCGAGGGTAAACTGGTAGTATTACTTCCGCCTGGATTTGCTCTATAGCCTCCAGTGGCATTTGAACCACCAGTATATTTCTTAGACTCGGTATTATCTCTAACAGTCGGTATTATTTTAGTTCCGTAACTAGAGGCAGACTTATTATGCTTCGGTATTGTTATTCGTTTAGCCTCAACAATTACATCTTCTGACTGATAATGTTTTTTACCATTCTCATCAGTAACTACTTTTAAACCCCAAGGGTCAATATTCATAATCGGATTGCCATCAAATGCCGAGTATGGGCTTTGCCAAGGCTGGAAGATTGGGTTAGTTACCGAAGTATTACTCTTAATTCAGCTTCTCTCTCATTTACATTCTCTAACACAAATCTAGAAACTGCATCCATGTTTCTTTTTACGTCAATGTCCGAAATATGCACGACTTTCAAATCTAACGATTCTAAATACTTATCTCTTTCGATATCGT
>CAZIIZ010000613.1:0-2321 GCA_964539225.1 uncultured Hyphomicrobiales bacterium
TACTCCAAAGCAAAAGATATTATGTTTAAATATACAGATTTGAACGTATCACGTTGGTGGGACGTAATGGCAGATGATAAAAAAGCAGCACGTTTGAATTGTATCTATCATTTATTGAGCATTGTTCATTATCAGGATGTAACTCCTACGCCAATTAAGTTACCTGAAAGACATTTGGATTCTAACTATATACGTCCGCCTAAATCTGAACAGAATTTCGTGCCAGACATATATTAATTATCAGTGCATACTAAATATTATTATCAGCAATTTTGTTTGCTGATAATAATATCAAATAATGTTTGCATATACTTGAAAATTTCTTATTTTTGTTTTCCAAAGATTTGATTTGCAGTTATATTTTGTATTACTTATTAATTAATGGTGGTATCTTGAGTTCTATATCCCGAATATTTCCTACGGTATTGGTGATTTTAATTATATTTGCTACAGATTTGCTTAGTCAAGATACTGTGGCTAATAAATACTATTCTGATTTGAATAATCGACACCAAACGGCATCGAAAATTACTCAGATTGATTATTTATTAAATGCTTCTATAGACGAGCTAAATAAAATTCCTCAAGAACAATTTGCCAAACTCGAACAAGTTCGATTTAATTATTGGGACGAATCTGGGGTTTGTAACATAGTTTACGGAAATCCTAATTCATTAGCTACTCCACAAATTATTACCTTCACAATGAATTTAGATAGCACTTTGGTATATTCAAACACATCAAAGGATATGCCCTTAGTACGAGCTATTGCAAGAATAATTGAGGATAGGAAAAGTATAGTGCTCGACTACAAAAAATCGAATATTGATTTGAGTAATTATATAATTAATAAGCAAGACACAATTGAAGTATTCCTTCTGCCTACTTGGCAAACGTCCGGATATATTTTGAATGGTGCAGAATACTATTTCAAATATTATTACAATCGCCAAAGTGCAGAAATTACTTTGATAGACTCGAGTGTAATCACTAAAAAACCGGTATATTTCAAAGGCGGCACCGAGGAAATTATTTTAGACTATAGCGATTTAGAAATACCTCCGATTGGAGCTTTTGTTTTCTCGCTAATGTATAATGAATATTTCAGTAGAATAATACTTGAAAGTAAGAAAAAAAAGTCGTATCTTATAAATATTTTAGATGGCAGTTATGCCCATTTCGATAAATAAGTTGTTAAATTAATTTGAAAGTTGAGTTTTGAGTAGCAGTTATACGGTTTTAATTAATGGTGGAACCTCCGAAGTTGGTAGGCAAATAGCACAAAGATTTGTCGAAGGCGGACATAAAGTGATTATCAGTTCTGATAATTCGGAGCAATGCTTTGAAGTACAAAAAGAAATATTCGACGAAACGGGTGAAAGAATCGATATAATTATCACGGATTTTTCGTCTCAACAAGAGATTAAAGAAATGGTGGAGGACATCGAAAACAAATATCCGGGTTTGAATATTATCATCAATAATCTATCGATTACTTCTTCAGAGCAAATTATGAGCGAAGACGATATAGAATTAGTTTTCCATGTCAATTATTTGTCAAGATTTTTGCTAACCAACCTCTTAATTCCAACGCTTAACCAAAACAAACCTGCCCGAATTATTAATGTGGTCGGCGAAACTCCTCAGACAGCCAAAATTAACTTTGGGAATATTGATTTAGATGAAGAATACGATGATGACGATGCTGAAGTTCAAGCTAATTTAGCCGATATTATGTACATTCAATCCTTATCTGAAAGATTATTGAACACTCATATCACAGCAAATTCTATTAATCCGGGGAAATTAACCGGAGAAATGCAACAACGTCATTTAATTGCTAGACCTGTTGAAATGCTCTTAAAAAAAATATTCCATAAATTAGATCTTTGGACATCAGTATCACCAGAAAAAGTAGCAGAATTAGTTTATAATATCTCAATTAATGAAGCACAAAAAAATACCGGCAAATATTTCGTTCAGAATAAACCTGCGAAATTGCCCGAATTTGCTGCAAAGCAGTCCAATCGTGATAAATTATGGGAATTGAGCAACGAATTGACAGAATCAACTTTCGATATGTTCTAAAATAATGATTAATAGACACTTATATAAAACAATATAAACATCCTTCCTAGAGATTCTTCATGTCTCAAGAAAGGATGTTTATTGCTAATTGTTTGAAACTAATGATTACATATAAGCTTGGTTCAATCGACTTATCATATTATACAATGTTGTGCCTATTCCGTCGCAAAGATATACACATTAATAGATTCTTCACTTCGTTCAGAATGACAATACATCGAAAAATTCCTTTT
>CAZIIZ010000614.1:0-2297 GCA_964539225.1 uncultured Hyphomicrobiales bacterium
GAATTCAATTCAAGCTCTGCTCGATGCTGCCGGAATTCCAAGAGCCCAAGAAGCTGAAGTTACCACTGAAGCAGATGCCGTGAAATTCGTAGAATCAATTGGCTTCCCTGTAGTAATGAAAGTAGTCGGTCCGATTCATAAATCTGACGTGGGCGGAGTAGCTCTCGGAGTGAAATCTATCGACGAAGTGCGTTCGCAATTTAATCGCATTATGCAGATTAAAGACGCTACTGCCGTGCTGATTCAGAATATGTTGAGCGGTAGAGAAGTGTTCATCGGTGCTACTTTTGAGCCGAAATTCGGACATATTATACTTGCCGGATTGGGCGGAATCTTTATCGAAGTATTGAAGGACGTGAATTCCGGCTTAGTTCCTGTGTCTCGCTCTGAAGCTACCGATATGATTAAGAATTTACGCTCATATAAATTAATTGAAGGCGTTCGCGGTCAAGAAGGCGTAAATCAAGAAATTTTTGCCGATATAATTTGCCGTCTTTCTGCATTATTGCAAGCTGCTCCTGAAATCCAAGAGATGGACTTAAATCCACTATTGGGCAAAACCGATTCATTAACAGCTGTAGATGCCAGAATCAGAATTGAGAAATAAATAATTCTGTATTTAGTTTTTATATGATAAATCCTCCTCCGATAGTATTATTCTATTAGAGGAGGATTTGTTTTAATCATAACAATCTCATTTTTTTTCGTTTTTCAACTTCGTATAGATATAAGAGTAATATGGATTCGTCGGCTCAATTTCTAAAATATCGTCAAGTATGGAAATTAATTTGTCGTAAAGCTTATTACTTCCTTTTGTTTTATAAATCCAATAATTAAAATCAAATTTGTATTCAAGAAAACATATATTGTTTGGATAGTGGACGGTGCTAGAATCGGAGAAATCTGAAAATGCCGCTAGTTCTTTATTTCTCATTAATATAAAGCATTTTATATTGTCAAGGATTATATCGTTCGGATATTTTTGAGTTGCTTCGTCAATCTCGCTATATTTAATATCTCTTGGATTAATATGAATCCTTCTAAAAAAAGAAATTTGGCATACTAATTTATCTTCAGTTGAATCTTTAGCTTCGATTTGACTATTTAAGTCATTATCAAAGATAATATTTTTTACCTTTGAACGCAAATCAGAATTTGTAATTGAATCTAATTCACTTGTAAATAAGTGTTGTAATGTTAAGTACACTCTATAAATTGATAATGTCGGGTTATTGATATAATATTCTTTTTTTAATTGTTCAGCTTTAGAATAATCCTTACGCAAGTCAGCTAAAGCTATTTTCCTTTCATAGTAATTTTTGTCTGAAATATATGGCTTGGCAATGTCTAATAAAGAATCAATTTTATTCAAATTATTTAGACTTAAATAAGCGTTGAATAGCAACAGCACAGCGTCTTTATTATTGGGTTCAGAGCTAATAATATTTTCTAAAATCTTGCTTGCTTGTACGAATTCATTCTTTGATATGTGTAATTTTGCTATATTCATCATCAATTCAGTATTTGATTCTGCTTCCTTCGTCAAACTCGAGTATAATTTTGTAGCTTCTTCCGAGATTCCAAAAATTTGCAGGATTGAGGCTTTACACTCTTTTCCGGCCAAATCATTAGGATTAAGGGTTAAAAATTTGTTGATTGTTGCTAATGCCCCAACTGTATCTTTATTGTCTATCAAAAGATTACATTTGTTGGCTACAGGTTTAATATTACTTTCATCTAATGCTATTGACTCGTCGAATAGTATTAAAGCAATTTGAGGTTTTTTAAGTTCGTAACAAGCGTAACCGTAGTTATTACAATTATATGCGGACTTGGGATTGTATTCGTATAATTTTTTGAATATTTTATAAGCTTCGTTAAATTTGTTAAAATCTAAATAAATTAATCCGATTTGCATTTGTACTTCATCTTCGGATTTCAAGTTAAGTCGCAATGCCCTTTGAGTGGTTACGATAAGTGAATCCATTAGCTTCAGCTTCATAAATATGTACCGTTTATTGTCCCAAGCTAATGCGTAACTATGTTTCCTTTCTAAAGATTTATTATAGTAATCCAATGCCATATCGTATTGCTCTAAATGTTCGTAAGCGAAACCAATATTATTCAATGCTACATAAGCCAAAATGGAATCTTCGGATACTTTTAATAATTGCTCAATAGATTTGTTATAGTATTTATTGTCAAGATTATTATTGCCTTGGTCGAAGTAACTATTGGCACTTGCATTGCCGGATTTTAAAGGATAATCATGGGTATGAGTTAGCCGTCGAAAAGTC
>CAZIIZ010000615.1:0-2283 GCA_964539225.1 uncultured Hyphomicrobiales bacterium
AAGAATCCATTGCCTTGTATGGAGTTACGACCGTATTGGATTCTTCGCTACGCTCAGAATGACTAATTTTCTTACTTTTTCAACAGACTGTTAGTATTTATGCGATAGACAAAGAAGAAATAGAAAATGTTCTATTAGTATTCTTCTATATGCAAAGCCCCAGCCGAAGTGGAAGTATGTTTTGTATATAAATGCCTTTGCAATAATCCGGTCATACATTCCACCATTCGCGGATTACCGCACAAGTAAAAATGAGTCTTGTTCGGATCAAGCTCGATACCGCATTGGTCTAACAATCCAGCTTCTATATGCTTTTCTATATATCCTGTCAAACCGGTCCAAGATGCTTCTGGTTTCAATATAGTAGGAAAATAATGGAAGTTCGGGAAACTGCTCTCGATAAATTTCAATTCGCTATAGTAGCCTAAGTCCCAAGGCGACGCTGCACCGTGGAATATTGCCAAGTGAATATTTTTATGCTCGGTCAAATGCGAACGCAGAAAGCTAATATATGGAGCTAATCCGGTGCCGGTAGCTGTCATCACGATATTGCAATCGTCGGGAGTATCGTGAAGGTTGAATATACCGAATATATCTTCGTCCACCCACATTCTATTGCCTTGGCTTAGATTAAAAAGCCGAGGAGTTAGCTGACCGGATTTGACTTGACTGATATAAAACTCGAAGTTCGAAGTTTCAAAATTAGCTGAAGCGATTGAATACGGACGAATTATCATAACTTCGGGAGCAATTTGGTCCATACAGTACATAGAATTTGGCGAACGAGACTCCTTAGCTAATACTCCAATATTCGTAAACTGACCGGACACAAATTTTGTTCTTGGAGTGTCCGTGCATACTCGGAGAATCATTAAGTCTGGAGTAATCATTATTTTGCCGATTACAGTAGCATTGTAAACTGGTTGGGTAGCTTTCATATTCAAACATCCGATTATTTTTATGTATTAATGGAATTATATCACCGCACAGCAAATATACTGAATTTTATAATAATATTTCGTATATTTGAACGATTAGTTTATGTAGTTTATTGTAATTTGTTGAATTATTTTACGGAAAATTGTGCAATTAAGAATAAAAGACCCCGATGTTTTAAGAATATTGAATATTCTAAATATTAGAAATACTCGGATTAGAGAAATAATCGCTTTCATCGAGACTTTATTCAATAGGATGGATCAGCATCACTTGTTTTTGGTAGCCGCCGGGATAGCGTTTAATATTTTGCTTTATTTGATACCACTGTTATTAGTAATTATTTTTGCTATCAGTGCGTTTTACAAAGTAGAGCAGATCACATACTTCCTGTCGCATTTTTTAAATGACGTTCTGCCTCCCGGCAAACAAACGCAGGAATTATTATACACGACTATTACCGAAGTATCTAAAATCTTCGGCAATAGCGGAACAGCCGGAATAATCGGTATCGGCACCTTGCTTTGGCTTTCGTCTATATTGCTGGGTTCGATTCGTACTGGGTTGAACGGGATTTTCCATCTGCCTTCGACTCGGATGTTCCTTCTCTATAAGGTAAAGGATATAGTTCTGACGTTGATGCTTTCGATTATGGTGTTAATTACTATTTATCTGTTGCCAATGCTTTCTATTATAAGCGTAAGCGTGCATTCAGCTGTGCCGGAGTTTCTTGCTCCGCTGTTTTCTAAGCTGTATATTACGATTGTATCGTTGACCACTTCGTTTATTTTGTTTTATATGCTTTATAGATTCGTGCCGAATCAAAAGATAAATAGATATATACGATTGATGTCCACTGTACTATGCGTTGTGTTTGTGGAAATAAGTCGTCATGTTTTTGCATATTATGTGTCGGGAGTGTCGAGCTATGGTAAATTTTATGGCACTTATGCTATTATCGCATCGATGTCGGTATGGCTGTATTATTTAACTACGATAATGCTGCTTTCTGCGGAACTTTCGCAATTGCTTTATGATGTATTTAGCCGCAAGAGCAAGGATAAGAGAATAGAACGCAATTTGGAGCATTTGAATTCATAGTTAAATTTGGATGATTCACTCATATAACATTTCAGAGATAATATATAAAATCAGTTTATACTGACCGAACTTAGCACTATGGTGAAATTTTATTAATTGGGATTTCGTCATTCTGAGGTCTCAAAGAAAACTGCGTTTTCACTAAAAGACAATGACACTCAAAATTGAGGAAATGGAGTCTATAGGTGCTTTGTAGAGAAAATTCATGAATTTTCTCTACTTTGGTATAGAAATTCTCTTCATCCT
>CAZIIZ010000616.1:0-2275 GCA_964539225.1 uncultured Hyphomicrobiales bacterium
GCTTCGCTGATTCGCAATCCCGAACTATAAATCAATTCAATCAAAGCCTTATTCCTAAGTCCCAAAGGCGAATCCTCATCGAAGCTATTCATAAGCGTAGTAATCTCATTTTCTAATAGAAAACTCGGCAATGTATTGTTTTTTTTCGGAGATAATACATTAGTTGCCGGATTAATTGTTGAAACTCTCTTTTTCTTAAGATAAGAAAAGAAAGATTTAACAGCACTTAGTTTACATTTTAATGTACTTTTAGAATTGCCCTTTTCTGCTAACCAAGATAAGAATGGACGGATGTCGTTTGTTTCGAATTTATCAACGCTTTGTTGCTCTAATTCCATTTCCTTTAGATAATCATAGAACTGCTCTAAGCCGATTCTGTATGTAGTAATCGTATGCTGAGAATAGTTCTTTTCTATCTCGCAATAGGTAAGGAAATTGTTCATAGCTGATGGGAATTGCATAGCTAATCAACCAATTGATTTTTAATTGCATAATGAGTAATCTCGGCATTGTCTTTCATATTCATCTTGCGAAGAATATGCGAGCGGAAAGTACTGATAGTTTTTACGCTAAGATTCAAATCTCTTGAAATTGTAGAGACAGATTTCCCCGATGCTATCATACACATTACTTGATATTCTCTATCAGAAAGCGATTCATGCAATGGTTTGTCGGCATTGGGTTCTAAATTCGTAACTAAAGTGTCCGCCACACTATGCGAAATATACTTTCTGCCTGTGGATACAATGCGAATAGCTTCAATTAATTCATCTGGAGCTGATTTTTTGTTTATGTAGCCCGCAGCCCCTGACTTTAAGGTGCGAACAGCGTATTGTTCTTCTCTATGCACACTTAATACTAATACGGGCAATTTTGGATAATCCGCTTTAATATCTTTCAAAATGTCTAAACCGCTTCTTCCCGGCATAGTAATATCTAATATTACTACATCGAAAGTCTGTTGACGGAGTTTGTCTAATAACTCTGCTCCGTTGCTTGCTTCGTCGGAGACAATCATTTCTAAGGTATCTTCTAAGATTTGCTTTAATCCCTTACGTACGATTGCGTGGTCGTCTGCTATAATTATTTTTATCATAATGCTTTGTTGTCCTGCAAAATTATACTTAATATTCAAATATATTTTGATATTTCAATCTTTAGGCTATGCAAAATAAGTAAAAAAACACTTATAAACAATTAAGTAATTAAATAATAAGCTCTTTGCCGGCAAATTTTATCAGAATCATAATCACAAGAATATAGAAACAGGGCAATTTAAAATGATTATTTGAATTAAAAATAGCGAATATTGTCAATATTTCCTTTGGAACTATGCTATTATTACTATATTTTTGTATCCTTGATATAGAATAAATAATTATGAGTATATAAATGACAATATTTGATAAATTAAAAATAACTTCGATAGTGAAAAATTCCCTTTTAAATCCGGAAATTGACAAAGGATTAGATGAATTAGGAATTTTGAGATTTGAATTTGCAATTTCGGAAGTGAATATCTTAGATATTCTAGTAAAAATTCGGAATGAGAATAAAATCTATTGGAGAAACAGAGATAATACTTTCGAAGCAGTAGCTACAGATGATATTATCGCAAAAGAATACGTTACAACCGACGAAGTAGATAAGTCCATTGGCACAGGAATTCGTTTCTATGTCTCAAATAAATTTGATGCGTCCACAAATACTACCTTGAAATGGTCTCATTTAATGGATAATTATATAATGATTCCATTGTGGTCGATTGAAAGAAAAGATAATCAATACACTTTTGTAATGAATATCTCTCGTAAATTGCTAACTGAGATTCAATTGAAAGGTTTTAAAAATATATATTCCTTCGATTTGACTTTCGATAAAATATCTAGTAATAAAATTAAAATATTAAGTAAAAGTCAGACTCCGAATTTCGAAACATGGAAATCTAACATCGAAAAATCTTTAGAGATGATTGAGAATAAGGAATTGCAGAAAATAGTACTCTCTCGGATGACTAAATATGAACTGAGCGACAGACAAAAACCTGAGAATATCTTCACTAATTTAATTCAGGATAAAGAAGGATCTTACGCTTTTTATTTCCAGATGAATAACACTATGGCATTTATGGGCGTTTCGCCCGAATTGCTTTTCACTTTAGAGGATAATTTAATAATTTGTGATGCTTTGGCAGGATCTGCATCGAGAGGGAACACTCCTGAAGAAGATCAAAAATTAGCTGATGATTTGTTGAATAATCCTAAAGAAGTGCGAG
>CAZIIZ010000617.1:0-2272 GCA_964539225.1 uncultured Hyphomicrobiales bacterium
TTGGGAGGATTTCTGCTAACATCAATAGTAATAACATCGAATCTGCATTCTTTGTCTAGAATTTTATTAACATACAGATACCCTTCTGCCGTTTTTCGTAGAGATTTTTGTTTGGTATAATTAATTGAAAGCAAAGGATCGCCATAAGTATCAGATGATCTCATTTTGACTTCGATAAATACCAACACATTATTCTTTTCGGCGATAATATCAATTTCGCCGTTTCTGCCGAAATGGAAATTTCTTTTTATTATTTCGAATCCATTTCGTTTCAAAAAATCAGCAGCTATGTCTTCGCCTTTTTTACCTTTATTAGTATTATTCATAGCATCCATAGAATTGTAGTCTCCTATAGTAAGTTATAATCCAAATAATGCACTTATATCATCTTGGGATAATTCTTCAGTTACTGTTTCTTCCGTTGGATTGAAAGCTGAGAAATTATTGAGCAAATCATCTATATCGTCGTTGCTCACTGCTTCTTTCATATCATCATCGGTAATAGTACCTTCTATATGCTTTTTCATTAAATCATCAATATCAGATTGTCTTGTTTCTTTATTAATAATAGCATTTACAGCATCTGGATCAAAAGCGATTTCTCTATGCAGAGTACTAATGTTTTTAGTTACTTCGTTGTGCTCCATTGCGGGCATCAGACCTTCTTTTTCAATCACGTCGATTGCAAATAATATTTTTTTTAATTTTTCAGCAACTGATTCCAAAGTATGATTTACTGCTGCTAGTTGTTGCGAAGTAATATCTTGTACTTGCGACGACATCATAATCTGAGTAGAATCATTAGTTATGTTTGTTAAAATTTCCTTGGAATCTGCAATCAGATTATTGAACTCTAAATTGTTATCACTTCGGAATTCATATTTTTCTCTAAATTCGTCTAAATATGCGATGATTTCTTCTTTTTCAATATTAGCCGTAAGAAATTGAATAGTAGTATTTATAGTTTCTAGAACTATTACTCTGTCGTCGTGGATAATTTTGGTCAACTTACTATAATTGTCTAAGGCGTTATCTATACGTTTCAAAACGTTATCGACAGCATCTAATATCTCATTTGTAGCCGCTTCGGTTGCTTCGGTTACCTTATATATTTTTTTAGCTGCTCCGGGCATTTTTTGCACGTTATCGCTTATAGAATCATTTACCTGATACAGCAAGCTCTTAATCTCTACTAAAAATGATTTTATTCTATCGTAGTATGGATTGTCTTTGATAATTTCGACTTGTGTAATTAATCTATCTAACACATCATCTTGCATAAATATCCTCGCAATAATATTGTATTTTTTCAGTTATACCAAGATAATATATTTTTTTAATATAAAAAAATAAAAAAAAGGAATACTTTGTTCTAATAGGTAAAATTAGTGCAAAACAATGGCTATTGTACAGTATTATCCCGATTTGCTACTATTTACCCAAATGAATAAATTTCTTTATGAATGTTTCCTTTCCGGATTTGATTTTTACAAAGTAAACTCCTTCAGCCAGCAAAGAAAGATCAATTCTTGGGTTGGACTTATTATTGATTAATACTTCTCCGAGAGTATTTAGCACTTCTACATTATCTATTGGATAAGTATCGGATTTAATTAATATCTCATTTTTTGCTGGATTCGGATAAATCGAAATGTTAGAATTATCATCATCGACTGAAGAACTCTTTTGCATAATTCTTATCGAATGTTCGCGAGAATCAAGAGTAAGTATTGAATGCAAAATTCCAGTAGAATCTACAGCCGAATGAGCTATGATAACATCATCTAATGCTATCAAATATTCTCCGGCAGCTAAATCCAAAGCAAATATTTTGAGCAACCTGTCGCCAGCCACTTTATCAATCCGATGATAAATAGAATTTATTTCGCCTTTTGCCGAAAAGCAGAATAAAGTATCTTGCCAATCATTTGCTATAGTAATCTCATTTTGATATGCTTTGCCGCCAGTAACAGCCGGATTAGAGCTGTCGCCAACGCTTATATTATGTAAGAATATTGGATAGTCTGAAGCCGTTTGCGAACTGACTTCTATTCTCCATTTTCCAGGAGTATAAGAAGTGGAATCCGGTGTGGTAAGCGTAGGATAATTTATACCATTTACCCAATATTCATATCCTTCACCGCCAATCAGAGTAGTATAAATTTGCTGAGGCAATAAAGTTTTGATTGCGATATTGCCGGATTTATTTGCAGCATTATACTCATTGCCATCGTATTTGATAATATGGTCGGCTACTTTAGAATCAACAATA
>CAZIIZ010000618.1:0-2267 GCA_964539225.1 uncultured Hyphomicrobiales bacterium
GGTTTTGAGCAAAGATTTGAGATGTACTATGGAACTAATAAATTACTCTTTCAAAGCTCAAAACCATTATTTATTTAATCAGATATGTTAGACGAATCAAAGCTTACAAAAATATAAATCTTCGTCAATATTTAATCTTTTCGCTGTTAAATTTTTAACTTCGTCGCATAATGCCGAAATTTTAATCTTATCGAATATATCCGCTGCGAACGCATTCAGCAATAATGCCTTCGCCTGAGTCTCGCCGATGCCTCGTGATTTTAAATAGAATAAAGATTCTTTATCCAAATATCCCGTGGTCGCTCCGTGGCTACATTTCACGTCGTCAGCATAAATTTCCAATTGTGGCTTAGTTCTGATTTTAGCATCATCAGTCAGCAGAATATTTTTATTCGATTGATAAGCCACTGTCTTCTGAGCATTCGGACGCACCAATACTTTGCCATTAAACACTCCGACACTCTTACCGTCGATAATACCTTTGTAAACCTCATCGCTGGTACAATTTGGTTTGGCATGATCTACAAACGTATGATTGTCGATTAAATTATCTTTCGTGGCAAAGAAAAATCCATGGAAATTTGCAATAATATTTTCGCCATTCAATGTTACGTTCAAATTATTGCGAACGAATTTGCCATCCAATGAAATTGTAGCACTATGGAAATTGCAATCTCGTTTCAAATCAACATCAGTCGAGCCAACGAAATAATTAGCTCGCTTATCGCTCTGCAATTTATAGTAATCAATATTAGAATTATCAGCTCCGCTAATTTCAGTTACTGCATTAGTGAATCCTGCGTAATCGCCAAGATTATGAACTGATTCTATCAATTTGATTTTGGATGATTTATCTGCTACTATCAATGTACGCGGACTGCACATATAGGCTTTTCGGCGAACGTCGATAATATGCACGATGTGGAACACAGCATCTTCCGAGAAATCCTTAGGCACGTATATGAAAATTCCATCTTGGAATATCGCAGTATTAAGCGAGCGGAACGGATTATTCGCTAATTCCGAATATTTACCGAAATGCTCGGCTATTAATTCAGGATATTTTTCGCAGGCTGTTTGCAATCCACAAATTATCAGCCCTTGATCCTTGAAGTTGTACTGAGATAATTCCTCCGAGAAATATCCGTCGATACTGACTAAATAATTCTCACGAATTTCCTTTAATAGGAATTTCTCTACATCTTGCTTAGTATATGAATCGAACTTCGGCTTCGCTGCGATAGCAAAATCTATCTGATTCAGGAATCCGACGTTAGTATATTTCCACTCTTCGTGCTTCTGAGTCGGGAAACCATTTTTATTAAATTCATTGATGGCATCGTCCCGTAGCTGCTTCATACAGACGGGCAAAGCATTCTCTGAATTTGCACGATAATAATTATCTATTTTATTTTTTAATTCGTTTATCATATCTTATATTTTTGCATATTTTATAAATATTTTTTGAAAGATGTTGATTGCTTTTAGGTCAATATTCTTATATTTAGGGTACAATGTTATTTACAATTATGTGATGTAAAATTAAAGCTGCTAAAACATTCGGAATAATATTCAAGAGCAATACATATATTCTAACTTTTGGGAATTCTCTTTTGTCGAAAATAATATAGTTACGGAAGTAATACAGCCTAATTAGCGAATGCAAGAGTATCCAAATTGTTGTACTAATAATAATGTTAGTAAAATCACTGTCTATATGTAACAAACTAACCAAAAACATAACTATTGGAATGCCGAGGAACACACAAAGAAGATTAATTATTATACTCCAAGCGTATTGAGTCTTTTTTATGTCAAATTGCATTTCAACAATAAAATGATCTAATGTACCTAAAGCTAGAGGTACTATAAAAAACAAATATCCGCCAATCAATGCCATATATCCACCATTAGCCAATAGTAAGCTTGGAGTTAGAAATAAGGATAATATGGTTAATAATTTTCTTTGCATTGTTTTATAGTCGTTTTACTCGTATTTCTTGTTGTTTTATTCATCCGATGACTGGCAGTCATCGGATGAATATGTTCCTATTATATTATTGCTTTGTAATTATTTATCGCATAAGAAAGAGAATATTTATTCACGTATCACATTCATAATTCTTGTAGATTAGGTACGTTGAACCCAAACATGAGTTACTTCATTGGCTATACTCATTCTTTATACGCAGTCCATTATACACATTTTCGACAATATCGATGAATACTGTCATTCCGGTTTTGTGAGTCTTCGAACAAATACCGGA
>CAZIIZ010000619.1:0-2267 GCA_964539225.1 uncultured Hyphomicrobiales bacterium
AAGAAGATAGAGGAGATGGTGAAAGCAGGTCAAATGCCACGCCAGGTCGAAGGTGCCGCATTTTCCGCGCTATCGAGGCTATCCGAAGCCAACCCGGAGCTGATAGATTCCCTTGCAACCCTTGAGAGTAGTCGTGCTAGTAATACTACCGGCGCGAAGAACATGCTCAAGTATGCCGGCAGGACTGTAATGATCCTCAGCTCATACTCGCTTATCCAGGCTTCGGGGCCGTATTCATGGCTCTTTGGCATACTGACTGTGGCGGGAGTGGCGATCTTAATCACAGGGTTTTTCCGCATAACAATATTCATTAAAAGTATCTTTACGCCGTCAAATAGATTTTGATTTACTTTACCCCACACCCATAATGTATTATCGTTTTTAATAGCGGCTGTGAAGCTCCCGCCGCAACTAACTGACAACCAATGATTGTCTGTACCGACCTGAACTGGTGTTAATTTATCAGCAGTTGTTCCATCACCAAGCTGACCGAAATAATTCCATCCCCATGTCCAAAGTGTACCATTTCTTTTTATTGCTGCTGTATGCCCATCGCCACAACCAATTTTTATCCAAGAAGAATCTTCGTCGATTTGTTTGGGAATATTTTTGTTTAATGTCGTGCCGAAACCGAGTTGACCGAAATTGTTATGCCCCCAGCCAAATATATTACTTTGGGGATATGCTTCTGAACCGCAAGCGATAATCAGAGCAACGATGATAAGAATATTTTTCATAAAGTAAACCTTTGTTTAATTAGTAAGCAGTTTTTATAATACTATTCAATGTTTCATAATTTACGCACCACAACGATATAATAGTTACAGTTTTGTTTTAGGATTCTAAAATAGATAATTTATTCCAAAAAACAAAACTGTTTTATGATATTTTATGATTTAATATTTTATTGGCATCAAAATAATCATAATACACAAGTATTATATAGTTAGTTTGGAATAATACATGGTTCAACAGTTGTGTATAATGTTTAGGATTTGTGGAGTCAGGTTGGGATTATTTCAGGGAAGTTAAATATATAGAGCAGACCAATTCAAGAATAATTACGCAAATAAACGCATGATCTGCTCCATATTGATTTTGAGGTAAAGATTTAATATTAGTCTAAATAAATACCACAATTTAGCATTAATTCCATTTTGGAGTTGGTAGGTTTGCCGTCGCCATCATAGAAAAGTTTATAGGTATCTTTCATATTGAACATAGAGCCTTCTATCCTGATATATGAAAATGTAGATGGTTTATATTCCACGCCTAAAGTCAAAGCATTGCCTTCTAAGCCATCGGGATATAGTCCGTCTTTGTTATCAATCATCGCATAACGGAAGGTAGCTGATAAATTTTCTATAAATTTGTAACGCACCTGAGCTGAAATGCCCATATATGAAGCATCGCTTTCTTTGCCGCCTATCATTACTTTATCTTTAGTCGCCAAATCTATCTGTGCTTTTGCACTTAATTTTTCATTAAAATCATAAGAAGCACAAATATTATGCAATATATGAGTCTTTTTAGTCAAACTATCTGCTTCTTCATTGCCGAGTACATTAGCATAAGATACAGTGAAATTATCCATAATTTTATAACTGGCAAACAATCCATAAGTTTTATTAGAATTGTTATCTTCGATAATTCCATTTCCATTAAGTATATGCAATTGTACAGTTAGTTTATCGCCTTCGTATCCGGCACGCACTCCGGCTTGATAGAACGGTTCATAATAAGTAACAAGCGAATGCGAAGACAACCAATTATCTTTCGGCATTAATGCTTCGCCGCCGATATGAGTTAAAAAGTATCCGGCATCGATCCAAACTTTATCGAATATATTAATGCCAAGATTTGCTTGCTGAATCATAGGAGAATTAGTTGTACCCGGTACTTCATAAGCCGAATGAACTAAATCGCCGTGCTGAATACCGAAATTAGCCCTTAAATTCTTATAAGTACCGCTAACATTCAGCAAAGCCATATTAAGTCCTAATTGATTTTTCTTAGGATTAACGTAAGTTAAGCTTCTTCCGAAGTCTATTTTATTGTCCACATTTGGTTTATTATCATTTTCGACAGATATATAAGTATCAATATATCCGGAATATTTTATTTCCAGTTTATCTTCAGAAAAAGCGTTTACCGAGAATGCAGCCAATAAGGTAGCTAATAGGAGAGATTTCAATTTCATATTGTGTTTCCAGATGTTGTCGTTGAGCCAGGTTTCCATGTAGAGGAAATCATCCAGGAAGGCTTCT
>CAZIIZ010000620.1:0-2261 GCA_964539225.1 uncultured Hyphomicrobiales bacterium
TTTATAAACTAATAATGGACTTACATTGAATGAATTTGGAATTGCTCTGCCTGTAAAAGTGAAACCGCCTTGCACTTGCACGAAGTATAAACCGAATTCTTTATCTTGCTTTTTAGCTTCTTCACGGAGCATTTCCCTTAATTCAGGCATAGGCACTACTTTAGAGGAAGTAATTATTAGATTGGATTGGCGAGATACGGCTTTGTTGCCGGCTTCTTTACGTCCATGTCCATTTGAATAATTGAATCCGGTAATTGGCGAACGGCTCATCAGGAAGTTTTTGAAGATACCATTTTCGACTACGTTCACCCTTTGACCACGAACGCCTTCGTCGTCGAATTTATAATATCCGGAAAGTACGTTGCCCTTCATTGATTCAATCGTTGGATCGAAATAAACGCCAATAATGTCCGAAATTATTTTTTGATTTAATGAGTTTTTAAATGTCTGAGCATCGTCAGGATCTTTTTGTCTGTGTCCTTCTACTCTATGACCAAATATTTCATGGAAAAACACACCGGAAGCCTCGCCTGAAAGCATAGCCGGACCTGTATAAGTTGTCATCAGCGGAGCTTCTCTAAGCTGTTTTAAAGTACTCATCAATTCTTTAGTATCTTTTAGCAAAGTTTCTTCGCTTGGCAATTGTTCTGGAGTGAATGCGAAATACGATTGATACAAAGGCAAACTCATTCCGTCGTCAGCTTTTGTGCTGCCAGAAATATAAATGCGAATATATGGTTCGGATTGTTGAATCTCAACGCCTTCTGTAGAGATAAAGTATTTATCTAATTGCTCAAACGATAAAGTAAGCTTGCCGTAATAAATTCTGTCGTCGTTATTGAATTGCGATGATACACGATTGAGAATTTCTTCCCATTTTTTCAAATCTATTTTGAAATTCTTAATATCTTCAGAATATTTTTCGGGTTTATCTAATGAAAAATCTGCCGAACTGTCTTCTTCAGCTACTTTTACTTTTTTGTTGGTTACTACTTTTTCGTAGGTTTCCATCGATGATTTATAAACTCTATCTGTAGCGAACCATAGACTTGACTTAATTGCATCAGCGTTATTCTCTAATGGCAAATCGAATGAAGTTCGATTATTAGAGAATGAATATCTCTGACCGCGAATAATGTGAGTATTATCTAATGTCGGATCGCCCACACGCAAATCCACATCCAAAGTGCGGCTTTTATTACTGTCAATATTGTCAGTTTTGCCGAAGGAAGAACTAATTCTGAAATCCTTGGTATCGGTGATACTGTAAGCGATGTAATATGCGGGGTTAGTTTGCTTTTTCAGCTCTTGGTATGCTCGGTTTATCTCAGCCTTAGCCGAAATCATCAGCGGACTATCATTTGCTACTGCTCCCATACTCGCAAAAGCAAAAGAAAGCAGCAGGACTTTAAATTTCTTCATCTACTCTCCAAATTAAATATAATACTATTGTTTTCAAATACTATTAACGAATAAAACGAAATATAGTTTTGAAATAGATTAAATAATTTCTAATTTATTAGTTTGGGTAAAGATTGATAGGAATATATACGAATGAAAGGATTCAATATAAATATCTTGACTTTTTGTAGTAAACAGCTAAAAATGAAATATGATTTGGAATTTAGAATTAATATTTTTAATTTCGTTGTCTAATGTTCAGAAATATTATAAATGAAAAATGGGGAAGACGATGAATCAAGCATTTATTATTATTGATATGCAAAATGATTATTTCGAAGGCGGAAGCAATTGTCTCGTTAATTCATTAGAAGCGAGCCAAAATGCTGCTAAAATTTTAAAACATTGCAGAGCGAATAATTTACCGATAATTCACATTCAGCATCTTGCTATACGTCCGGATGCTACATTCTTTGTGCCTAACACTTTTGGTGCGGAAATTCATGAGAATGTGAAGCCATTTGATAATGAGAAAATTGTAGTGAAAAATTTTCCTAATAGCTTCAGGGACACTGAGCTTCTGGAATATTTACGCTCAAATAATATTACAGATTTAGTGATTTGCGGGATGATGACTCAGATGTGTGTAGATGCTACCGTACGAGCTGCTAAAGATTTCGGTTTTAATTGTACTCTTATTGGCGATGCTTGTGCTACTAAAGATCTTGAAATATTCGGTCAGAGAGTTGAAGCCAGAGAAGTACAGAATAGTTATTTAGCAGGATTGAATTATTTCTATGCTAATGTTATTCGTACTGATGATTTTTTAGCATAAATCTATTATTAGTATCTAACAATTA
>CAZIIZ010000621.1:0-2249 GCA_964539225.1 uncultured Hyphomicrobiales bacterium
CAGTTCAGATATTTCCATCCTGACCTCGAAGAGGTCAAATATTTATAGAAAATTGTTTATTTTTAGAACATTCGCCCCAGTAGCTAACCATTATACACATCTCGTAAATACCTACGAATAGTGTCATTCCGGTTTTACGAATCTTCGAGCAAATACCGGAATCTATTATCTTAGAGTTTTTAGTATAGTCGGTAGTTGGTTTGTATTATCAAGTATTTAGATTCCTGCATCCACTCGAAGACTCGTTCCGCAGGAATGACAACCCAGAAAGATGTGTATAATGGTTAGCTGTAGAGCTGTCCATTACACACATCTTTTCATTAGAGAAGAGTTCAACTCCTTCGAAGTGGTGTTAAGCTGATGCAACTTGGGCAAATATTTATATTTTATGCTCAATTAAAATAAAAACTTACCGAAATACGTATATGAAGAAGCGTATGTAGTTACTATAAATAAATAACAAGAGTGTAATATGCCGATTAGAAGATTTAACGTAGAAGAAGGCAACATAACCGTTCACAAAAAAAAGGTTACCGTCAACAATAAAGAAGATCTTATTGATGCCGCTCTAATTATTTTGCGCAAATCTCAATTAGAAGCTATCAATGGCAACAAAGGCATTAGAGATAAGATGATCAAATTAAATTCGGAATTCAGGCAAAAGCCTACCTTCAAATTGTTGAATATCGTAAATATGTGGATGCGTGGCACTAAGCATAATAACGACGGGGTAATCTAATTAATCTAATTGCTTTTTTGCTTCCGTATAATATCTTTCGCTATGGCGAGTGCCATCCGAATCTCATAGAATTCATATTTGCTATTCAGAGCTTTCCGCATTTCTCTTAGATTTAAGGTGTTATTCTTGACTAATAATTCTATCACATCGTCGAGCAATTCTTTCCGTATATAATCCGCAAATGGCAGTTCCGCACCGCTTTCAGATAATTGGGCATAATATCTCGAGAAGTCAGATTCTGAAAGTTTATGCTTTGCAAGTATTGTTTCTAAAGGCAATTTCTCTTTAATATCAAAATAAATGGTTTCTAAAAAGTCAGAAATTATTGGTCTATCATTTTGATTGTTGATTATTTTATTAATTGCATCGATGAAATAATCAGCGTATTTTTCGATGAAGAACAAACTAATTCCGTCGATTTTTGCAAATTCTTTGGCATTGCGGGGTTTGAATTTCGCCACTTCTCTGAGTATTTTATCCGACATAATAGAGCGAGTTTGGCATTTATGCAGGTTGGCTATGTTGTCTCGCAGCGAGTGCAGCTTTTGGTACATTTCGCATTTAGTGATGTTCTTATCTTCATTTTTAGGTGTATTCACAGATTGAAATACGGAAATAAATTCGAATCCTTTGGCTGTAACTTCTAATTTATGATATTTATCTTCGCCATAAATCAGATAGCCCGACTTGACGGCTTGACCGATAATCTGATTTATAAATTCTATGCCCGATTTCTGATACACTCCGAATAATTCATTCGTATCGAGTCTGAAAGCATTTACCGATTTAGACCGCACTCCGAGTAAGAAATCGCAAATTACTGATTTGGCAAATTGTCCTTCTAAATCCGAAATAGCATTGACAATGTTTTTCAAATCTTTTTCATTTACACGCTTTGCACTAAGCTTTGAACCCTTGCATGACGAACACTCGCCGCATTCAGCATCTACATCATTCTCACCGAAATAGTTTAGAATATAATTCCTTTTGCATTGCTCGGTTAGCACGTAGTTTTCTACTATGTCTAATTTCTTTTTAGCGTACTCTTTGCGTTTCAGTAATTCTTCGAAATCAATTCCGCATAAATTAATATCCGAACGATATGAATTAAATACAATTCCCTCGGATTGTCCGGATTGAGTATTTGCAATTATTCCAGAAAATACGAATGAACGCAAGCAAGCGGATAAATCTTCTTGACGAATGCGGTATTTCACCAAGAATGTTCTAGTATCGAAATCTAATGGAGTTGAGAATGCTTCCGAGCTAAGGAATCTGAGCAAACTTTCTAACACTTCCGCTCGTTTGAAGTCAAGAGTCTCTAGATATTCTTTCACTTGCATCGGAGAAACGCAAAATCGAATAGTATTTGAAGACGGATGCGAAGACTTGACTGCTATGTCGTGTCTGTCTAATAATTTTAATATTGAAATTACCATAGTCGCTGGCACTTGAGCAGCAGATGCGATGGCGAATTCGTCGGCTATCAATGGAGCATTCGGTTTATACC
>CAZIIZ010000622.1:0-2248 GCA_964539225.1 uncultured Hyphomicrobiales bacterium
TGCATTATTTATTTTTCAAACAATGACCGATGCAAAAGGTAATCATGTCCCAGCTTGGAAAATATTTTGGAGTACATTCGGTGCATCTAACCAATTACTTGCAGCTCTTGCTTTAATCGGTATTACTATATGGCTGTTAAATACAAGAAAAAATTCTAAAGTATGGTTAGCATCATTTATTCCAGCTGTTCTTATGTTTGTTATGTCTAATTGGGCATTAATGATTGATGTACATAAAGGTTGGGTTCTTGGTAAAGGTCATCCTTCAGTTCCTTGGATTTCTTTAGTTCTTATTATTCTTTCTGTTTTAGTTGCTATTGAGACTACTTACTCTTACTTTTCTAAAACAAGACATAGTAAAGAAGTATAAAAACAATCACAAAATTTGATAATAAAAGATGCTTAGACTCCAAATAGAGTTTTAGCATCTTTTGTTTTTGTGTCGGCACGTTTATTATCTAAAGCTAACCATTATACACATCTCTCTGAGTTGTCATTCCTGTGGAGCGAGTCTTCGAGCGGATACAGGAATCTAAGTCTTTGAGATTTAGTAGTGTTCTGTTTCGTCTTCGTGAATGGTGTTGTTTGAGATTCCGGTATTTGTTCGAAGACTCACAAAACCGGAATGACAGTATTTATCGTTATTGCCAAAGATGTGTATAATGACTAGCTAAAGGGGGTAAGTCCCGAACGAGCCTTTTATACTTATGAGACAGCCTAGTACTGTTTGTAGAAAAGTTAGTTTAACCCAACTTGCAAACTTGGTAACGTCCAAAATTGTGTGTAAATAAAAAAAAAGGCGTTCAACTAAAACGAAAAATCTGCTATCCTTTTGAATTTCATCATTTTCATGTATTCACGATAGTTGATCTTTCAGAATTTCTTAATTTGAGTATCTACGCAAAATAAGAAAAATAATTGAATTCACCAATTTAAAAAATCCCAGCATACTTATACTTTATTCTTTTTGGAAGTGCGATAAGTAAAATTACCTTCTGACAGTTTTTTAAGCTGTCGGAAGGTTTGAAGATTGAATTTATTATTTCTTATCTCTTGCATCTAAAGTATTTAGAACTTCTTCGCATTTAGTTTTGGCTCTATTTACAATTGCTTCTGCTTCTGCGAGTTTCTGAGTTTTAAATGCTTCATCTTTAATGCCAGGCATATTGATTAAAACATTCTTATATGCTCCCCAAATTCCGACTTCTAATGCTCTTGCTCCGACTTCCACATCTGATTTTGAAGCAATATTTCCATATTTTGCAATTTCTATCATATTATCCCAAGCTGCATCGCCTAAAGTCATAGTTTTGAAAGGAATTTCAATAGCTTTCTTTAGTCCATCTTGCATTGCAGCAGTGCGAATTGCCTTTTCTTCATCAGAAGTTTTAGGCAGACGAAGTGCATCCATATAATCATTGAATGCATTTGTATCTGCATCAACCATAGGAATTAAATCCATAGTTGCTTGGTTAAGCACAGGAATGATTTGACGCATTTGCGGTTCTACATTTTCAAATTTACGAACGCCATAAGTTAATTGAGCTACCATACATCCTAATCCGGTTCCGATAGCTGCAATTGCAGCAGATGCAGATCCGCCTCCCGGAGCAGAAGTTCGAGCTGCGATTTCCTCAATAAAGCCTCGCAATGTTAGACTTGCTAAAGGCTCATTGCGACCTTCATCTATTAAGTATTCAATTACTCTTTTCTTAGGATCAAACTTAGAAATAGAGTTCAAACCCATTCTTTCTATAACTAATTTTATCTTTTGCTCTTCATCAATTAGGAAAAGATTTTCCTTTTGCATATAATAATCAGCTGCCATTAGCATTGCTTCTAATGGAACTAAGCCTACCAACTCCGAACCTGCAACTCCGACGTTGATTTCAGCAGCTATTTCTTTCACAGCTTCAAAAAATGTATGCGGAGCAGTAACTTTATAGTTAGTAAGGTTAGCTGTAACTTGTGCAGTATTATATTCATCTACGAACCATCCCATTGCCTTTACTTCTTTAAAGCGTCCAGGTTCATTATCTCCGCGTCCGGCTTCTCGAAGGTCTAAAGCAATTCTATGAGCTTGATTACTTGTTCCTAAAATATTAACATTATAAGCTACAAGGAAAAATCTAGCTCCGGTAACTGTAGCTCCCCATTCAGGAACAAAAGCTGCAGGTCCGAAATCCGGAGCCCACTCAGGTAAAATTATCTTTTTAGATATTCCTTCATATTCTCCTTCTCTGATTTG
>CAZIIZ010000623.1:0-2240 GCA_964539225.1 uncultured Hyphomicrobiales bacterium
CTGGAGCTTAGGTCTGCTATTATGTCGCCTGTATATTCATTCGGCGAGATTATTTCTAACTCGCAGAAGGGTTCATATAGCAATGGCATAGCTTTGCGTACGCCATCTTTGATCGCCATCGAAGCTGCTATTTTAAAGGCTATTTCTCCTGGTTTTTGCTCATCGCAAATTGCATCAATGACAGTAACTTTTACGTCTATCATCGGATAACCAGAAGGACCTATATTTAGGGCTTCTCTGACACCTAACTCTATTGACTGCTTGTACAGAGCCGGGACTTTTTCTTTATCTATGTTAAATTCCACTACTATTCCATCTCCAGACATCGCTGGTTCTAATTTTAGAACTACGTGTCCGTATTGATTCTTGCCACTTATCGGTTTGTCAAATGTTCCATCCTGTGTAACGACAGTTGAGATTGTCTCTCTGTATGATACTTGAGGTTTGCCTAACTTAACGGGGACTTTGAATTCCCTGTTTAATCTATCAGCAATTATCTCTAAGTGCAACTCGCCTACTCCGCTTATGATTGTCTGACCGCTTTCTTCGTCATATTTGAATTTAAAAGTCGGATCTTCTTCCTCTAATTTCTTTAAGGAATCTACCAATTTTTCTTGGTCAGCCATTGTTTTTGTCTCAATCGATTGATTGATCACGGGGTCTGCGAAGTTAATTTTTTCGTATAAAAGCTGGTTTTTTTCGTCGCACAATGTATCTCCGGTGCGAGTAAATCGCATATCGGGGATAGCCACAATTTCGCCTGCGTAGGCTTCGGATACTTCTTCTCTCTTTTTGGCGGACATTTTCATAATTTTCTGAATTCTTTCGCGTTTGCCTGTGGCAGGGTTCATTACTGCTTGCCCTACTTTTAGAATTCCCGAATATATTCTTATAAAAATTAATTTTTTAACGTGTGGATCAATTATGACCTTAAACGCTAATGCCGAGAAATGTTCTTCGTCCGATGGCTTGCGTGTGATTTGAATTTCTTCATTATCTACACTATAGCCCGGAAGATACTTCACTTCTAAAGGAGAAGGCAGGTATTTTACAATTGCGTTGAGCAACAACTGTACACCAATATTCTTAAGCGATGATCCAGTTAATACTGGAATTATGCTTAATGATAGTGTACCCTTTCGGAGTCCTTCCTCGATTTCTTCCTCTGATAATTCTTCTCCTTCGAGATATTTCATCATTAAATAGTCATCGACTTCGGAAACCTTTTCTATCATCAACGTCCTCATTTCTTCGGATTTGGCTTTCATTGATTCAGGAATTTCCTTTTCAATTATTGTCATACCGTCGGTTTCGGGGTCGAAATAGAATGCTTTCATTTTAATTAGGTCTATAATTCCTTCGAATGTTTCTTCTGCACCTATTGGAATTTGAATTGGAACGGGGTTAGCTTTCAATCTATCTTTCATCATTTCGATTACTCTATAGAAATCGGCACCCATTCTGTCCATTTTATTCACATAAGCTATTCTTGGAACTAAATACATATCAGCTTGATGCCATACGGTTTCGGATTGTGGCTCTACGCCTCCTACTCCGCAAAACACGCCAATTGCTCCATCGAGAACTCGGAGCGACCTTTGCACTTCTGCCGTAAAATCTACGTGCCCGGGTGTGTCTATTATATTAATCTGATTATTATGCCAGTAACAAGTTACTGCGGCGGACATTATCGTGATACCTCTTTCCTTTTCTTGATCCATGTAATCGGTGTAGGCTGTGCCTTCATCGACGGAACCAAGTCTATGGATATTACCGGTGTAGAATAGAATTCTCTCGGTAGTTGTAGTTTTTCCGGCATCGATATGTGCCATAATACCTATATTTCGAATTAACGAAATTTCTGTGTTTCTTGGCATAATTTTATTTCAGCAAATCAGTTGACAAAGAACGAACTGTGTTTATTTTCATTTTACAGAAAATCACTTTTTATAGGACAAACTTTATTTTTATATTACCATTTAAAATGTGCAAAAGCTTTATTAGCTTCAGCCATTCTATGAGTGTCTTCGCGTTTTTTAACTGCTGAGCCTTCTCCGTTAGAAGCGGCAAGCAATTCTGCGGCTAATTTAGCAGCCATAGATTTATCACGACGAGCGCTTGCATAATTTTTAATCCAGCGGATAGCCAAAGCGATTCGTCTATCTTCTCTTACATCAACTGGCACCTGATATGTAGCTCCACCAACTCTTCTTGAACGTACTTCTAAGGCTGGAGCCACG
>CAZIIZ010000624.1:0-2237 GCA_964539225.1 uncultured Hyphomicrobiales bacterium
TTTTCAGTAACTCTCTAGGAGTGGAACATATTTTATGCTTGGTATCAAGAGTAATCTTAGAGCTTAATATGCATATTACTTAAAATTGGAAAAGTAAGGGATTAAGAGATCAAAATATTCTTAAAATCATCTTAATCACCTTAATCAGATAAATCAATGGTTCAGACAATTAAAATTCATGGTGATAGTTTAATAAATCAGCATAAAATCAAACAAACTAAAAAAATAGTTAAGTAACTAAAAAAATAGTTTGGATTGTATTTGGAAATTTCGTAGTTTTGTATCGTATGAAAGAATTGACAAAAGCAGAAGAGCAAGGGATGCAGATTCTATGGAATTTGCAAGAAGGATTTGTGAAGGACATTATTCAAAAGTTCCCAGATCCGAAGCCGGCAGTTACTACGGTTTCGACCATAATTAGAATCTTGGAAAAAAAGGAATTTGTGTCGCACAAAGCCTATGGCAACAGCTATATGTATTATCCGACGGTTACGAAAAAGGAATATACTAAGACCTTTATGAGTAATTTCGTAAAGAATTATTTCGAGGATTCATATAGCAGATTGGTTTCCTTCTTTGCGAAGGAAGGAGAAATTACTTTGCAGGAGATTGACGAGCTGAAATCTATGCTCGACAGCGAAGTAAAAGAAGATTAATTAACTTATTAACTATTATAGGCGGGACTAAAGCAATGAACGAATTATTCGCATATCTAATGGAATCGACAGTATGTATGTTGATATTTTGGGCAGTATATTTAACATTACTTCGCCGAACCACGTTCTTTCGCTTGAACCGCCTATATTTAATTATGAGCTTAATTATCTCTATGATAATTCCGTTAATCTCAATTCCGACCGAGCAATCTAATTCGCTGCAATTGCGTCCTCAGATGCAATCATTAGCTAAGGAGATTGTCGTTAGTCCGATTGAGCCTATAAATAATATTTCAGTTCAAAATATTCAAGTTGATAATCCTCAAGTTGAAGTTTCTGATAATGTTAATTATGGAGTTATAGCTTATTCGCTCGTCTCATTGCTATTGTTTTCATTCTATTCATACTCGATTTTTAGGATTTACAGATTGCGTAAGAAGTCGCATATTATGGAGATTAACAATCTGCGAGTAGCAATCTCTAATCAAGATAATATTACTCCGTTTTCATTTCTGAAAACGTTTTATTTTAGCAAAAAATTATTACTTAATTCGGACTTCAACCATATTATCGAACACGAAGCCGGACATATAAAGCATTTACATTCATTGGATTTAATCTGTATTTGCATATTGAAATCAATATTCTGGTGCAATCCGATGATTTACATAATTGAAAAATCACTCAAAGAAAACCACGAATTTACAGCAGATAAAATTGTTATAAAAAAAGGAGTTAAACCCCGATACTACAAAGAATTATTACTCAGAAGTACTTACGCAGACCTCTTCTCGGCTCCTGTCAATTCATTCTCAATGTCAATTATTAAAAAGCGGTTCAATATGTTAGACAAAAATAATTCTTCTCGAAAATCATTAATTAAATATGCGGCATTCCTGCCGATACTCGCCCTACTAATCGCAATGTTTGCTTGCGGTGGCAAACAGAAAGAGAAAATACAACCCAAAGCAGCCATGACTAAATCAGATATTATTAAAAAAATAAGTCAGTCTGAATATGGTTACTATGACGAAAAAGGTAGAAAAATTCCAAATGATTCCGCCAAGTATTATTTGCTAAATATTTTTTCGCGGGTAATAGAAAATAGGAAAGACATACCAAATGAAGCTGTCAAAGCAGGTATTACTAATGCCGTCGTTAATGTGAAATGCGTCATTGATCCAGAAGGTCGCTTTGTAACTGCTGAAGCACTCAATGGAAAAATAATTAGAGGCAATTGGCAGCAGGACATAGGATATGGATTCAATCATCAGGCTGAAATGGCTATATTAAACGCCAATCCATTGAAAGATTTTGCTGTTCACGAAAACAATAAAAATACTGCAATAATTCCTTGCTATCACGTGCAAACTTATAGAGTTCACTTCGGCGATATTGATATTTGGAACGCTGCCGAAGGTGGGCAAATATCATTGTACAGCACTGATGAAAATTTCGAAAACGGACGAAGGATATTGGTTAATGAAGTGGAATATAAAAAGATTGAAGATTTCGTAAAACAAAACTTGATCTATCCCAAATCTGAAATCAAAAATAATATTTCCGGTAGAGTATTTGTCA
>CAZIIZ010000625.1:0-2231 GCA_964539225.1 uncultured Hyphomicrobiales bacterium
GAGCGTATGGGCAGGAATTTCTTTCCTTGCTAATATTTACGTACTTGGAGTGTTTAAAACTTCCCACGATTCTCCAGTTAATGCCGTTGGTACATTGAGATTAATGTTCGGACTTCTATTCGCAACTTTGACATTCTATTTAATAGTTGGATTAGTTAGCAATAAGCAACTTGGATTCTTAGAATCTATGCTTCCTGCAATGCCTGAAACTGAAATGGTTTCTGCAAGCCCTGCCGCAGGTTCTACTGCCGTAGCTCCAACTGCTAAAGCCGAATGGATGCACTCCTATAAAGAAGCGTTAGAAGACGCTAAAAAAGAGAATAGAACATTATTAGTTGATTTCACCGGAAAGACTTGCACTAATTGCAAAATGATGGAAAAGAAATTATACCCAAATGCCCAAATTCAGGCTATGTTCCAAAAGTTCTCTCGTGCTAAATTATATACTGATTTGGCTGAGAACAAAGACATACAATTGAAGAAATTCAATAGTGTCGCTTTGCCACTTTATGCTTTGATTGATCCTAAGGATGAATCAGTTAACGCTTCTATCACTTATACCGATAATCCAGAAGAGTTCATGGCTTTTCTGAAAAAGGGTTTGAAATAATCACACGATTATTTTTATCTATCATAAAGACCTTCTAATGTGCATTGATGCCGATAGAAGGTCTTTTTATTTTGGTATCAAGGAATTTATTACAAAAATATTCTGATAGTGGTTATTTATCTTTTATTGTCATTTCTGCAAACGAGTCTTCGAGTGCATAGCGAAGTATCCAATAATACCAGTAAGTTACGGAAGAATGGATTCTTCGCTACGCTCAGAATGACGGAATATGTCATTTGCTTTTAGTGAAAATGTAGTTTTCTTTGAGACCTCAGCATGACGATACAAAAAAAGCACTCAGAGCATTGTAGTGAGAAGATGAAGTGATATTCTGAGGCAAACCAACCTGATATTTGACAATATTTTAGTTTATCAATAATTAACATGATATTTATTGCTTATTTGTAAAAATATTGTATTTTTGCAAATATTATTTATAACATATATGGAAGAATTCTATGAAAATGAATTTACTCAAGATTTCTAAAAGCATTATCGGCGGAGCTTTGGCTTCTGTATTATTATTAAACTCTTGTAGCGATGATAGTAGTTCTACGAATAATCAACCAGTTGTTACCGAACTGAATACTTCATTTGCTGTAATATCTGATTGCCATTACTTTCTATCGAGTCTCGGCACAAGCGGTAAAGCATTTGAGAATTATATAGCAAGCGATAGAAAATTAATCGCCGAGAGTCAGGCAATTAGCGAATCTGTTTTTAATTCTTTGAAAAGTGAATCCTTCAAATTCTTATTAATAAGCGGTGATTTAACTAAGGACGGCGAAAAAGCATCGCACTTGGAATTCGCTAAACTATTGACTCAGTTAGAAGCTACAGGCAAAAAGGTTTATGTAGTGCCGGGCAATCACGATGTGAATAATCCTAATTCTATGTCTTTCGTGGGTGATAATGCCGTATCTACTCCGAGTGTATCAGCTGCTGAATTTGCTCAAATCTATAAAGAATTCGGATTCGGCGAAGCAATTGCCAAAGATCCAAATTCATTAAGCTATGTTGCAGAACCTGAAGCAGGTCTTTGGTTGTTTGCGATGGATCCATGCCGTTATAATGAAAATACTACAGAACCCATAACCGGAGGAAAATATTCAGACGCTACTTTAACTTGGATAAAAGCTCAATTAGCAAAAGCTAAAGAATTAGGCAAAACAGTAATCGGAATGCAGCATCACGGTCTTGTAGAACATTTCGCAGGTCAAAAAGTTAATCCTATATCTAAAGATTATGTAATTGATGATTGGAATAATATAGCTACAGATTTCGCAAGTTTAGGTATGCAAGCAGTATTTACAGGACACTATCACGCAAATGACGTAACTATGTTTACATCCGGTGCTAATAAAATTTACGATGTAGAAACAGGGTCTTTGGTTACTTCGCCATGTCCGTATAGATTGATAAAGCTTGATAATAATAGAATGGAAATCACTACCAAGAAAGTACAACAAATCAATTACAATACGAAACACGGTTTGGCTCCAAAAGCTTTGAACAAAAGTTTAGGAAGCGCATTAGGAAGCAATTCGGTTTCTACACAATACTATGAAAATCAAGCCCTAAAAGCAGCCGAACCTGAAAGTTTGTACTTATCCAAACCTGA
>CAZIIZ010000626.1:0-2223 GCA_964539225.1 uncultured Hyphomicrobiales bacterium
TTAACCACTCTATCAGCTCCAGCACGCTTCATTTTCTCGATATCGTTATCATAATCGCTCCGAGCGACTATAAACAATTTAGGATTAAGCACTCTAGCACTCAGCACTACGAAAACCGTGGTAGCCGAATCGGCGGTAGTTACGATAATTCCTTTGGCTCTTTGAATTCCGGCTTTAATTAATACTTCATCATGAGTGGCATCGCCCTGCACGAACGGAATATTGGAAATAGTTTCCGAATCATCATAGTTCGGCGGATTTTTGTCGATTACTAAATATTCTTCGCCCTTTTCGGAGAATTCCCTAACTGTTCGCTTGCCTACTCGACCAAGCCCAATAACTAATGTATGATCTTTCATCTGATTAATTTTCTGCTGCATCTTCTTTTTTCCTCGATAATTATTCATTTGTAAAACAAAAAGGTTCTCCATCATTACGCTTAGTATATAGAATAAGCTCCCCATACCCGCAACTGCGATAAATACAGTAAATAGCCTGCCAAGGGAATGCAATGTATGGGTTTCGCCATAGCCAATAGTAGTGATAGTAATCAAAGTCATATAGAAAGCATCTACTAAATTTGCATCGGGAATATCACGCCACAATATTGAATATCCGACAGTACCGATAATGATAACTGAAAACAAAATTATCATCGGAATAATTGGTTTCTTTAAGTTGAATTCACTATATTTTGTATTGAAATTAAACATTAGTTTTCAATTCTTGATAAAATTTCAAAATTCCATCGGCGAAATATTTCCAATTTGAAATTGATTTATATTTATCAATTCCAGCGATATATTTATCTTTCAAATTATCGTTATAATAATTGATTATGCTATCAGCTATTAACCTAGGTTCGGGTTTATCAATTATCATTCCGGTATTATGAGTTGCTATCATTTCTTTTAAACTGCCTGTATCTGTAGCGATAACAGGCAAATCGAAATGATACGAAATCCCGACTATACCGCTTTGAGTAGCTGATCGATATGGGAGCACGCACACATCGGAAGCAGTAAAGAAATCCGGCACTTCGTTGTCCGAAATATAGCGAACGAACTGTTTAATTCTCGGTGCAAGATTTGATTTATTAATTAGCTCCTGATATTCATCGAATTTGCCGTACACTTCTCCTGCGATAATCAGATGATAATCCTCCGGCAAATACTGCATAGCTTCAATTAGCAAATCCAAGCCCTTATATTTGCGAATGAAACCAAAAAATAAAATATATTTTTTACTGCTGTCTAATCCTAATTTGGCTAAAGACTGTTCTCTATTTGGTTTTGCTCCGAAATGATCATAAAGCGGATGCTCCATATTAATGTATTTGGCATCGGGCTTCAATTTTATTAAATCATTACGAACAGTAGAACTCATAGTAATAAATCCATCGCAACGATTCAAGAAATATTTTATCAATTGTATATCGCCCGGACGTTTTTCATGCGGTATAACATTATCAAGAATAGCGATTGATTTAGTACCATGTTTGCGTAATTTTTGCGATACATAGCCTAAACTTGGTGCGAAAAATGGCATCCAAAATTTCATCAAATGTAAGTCAGGATGGAACTTAGAAATTCTGCTCGCCGCACGAATGTATGATATAGGATTAATCGTGTCCAAGACTCTCTGAGAATTGATGGCATCCGCATTATCGTCGGGCTGGATCATCTGAGTCTGTCCGGGAAATAAAATATTCGGATATTGCCGAGTGAATGTGAATGCTGCAGTTTGATGTTCTTTTTCAAATTGCCTAAACAGCGAAGCATTGAATTGAGCGATTCCGCCTCTGTATGGATAGAACGTAGAGAGATATGAAATTTTCATTCTTTTATGTTTTTCGAATAATAAATAAGTCAAGTTAGAATAAATGGAATTTTTCCGAATGTAAATTTAAAAAAAAATTCTTATCTTGCAATACTTTTTTTTACAAGTATTAATTTAAAGGAAATATAGCTTTGCATAGAAATAATATTATAGGAAATCGTTTTGCATTCTTCTGCACAATATTCGTCATCGCATTCTTCAATCTTTCGGATTCAAAGGCTTTCGCCGACAAAGGAATTAATATCACCGGTACATTATTCAACGCCCAAACCAGAGAACCAGTGCAAACCACGATAGCATTTATCGATGAGACTGGAGAAGAAATCAAATCTAAAAGTGAAATCAATGGTCAGTATCAAGTGCAATTGATTACAGGTAGGAAAT
>CAZIIZ010000627.1:0-2223 GCA_964539225.1 uncultured Hyphomicrobiales bacterium
CTACTATGTTTGGTCTTTTGGGAACTACTTTAGGTATGATTAGAGCATTCGCAGCATTCGGCGACACCGGTACTGTAGATGCTACTCAATTAGCGGTAGGTATCTCTGAAGCACTTTACAACACAGCTGCTGGTCTTATCGGTGCGATTATCTCCATTATCTTCTTTAATATGTTTACTACTAAAGTAGATAGTTTAGTTTATATGATTGATGAAGCAATTTTAAGTATTACACAGATTTTCACTGTTCGCGTAAGCAACAATAAATAATTAATTTAACAAAGGAGAATTTCTGTGCCAAAAATTAGGAAAAAAAGAATGGTGGTCGTAACTGATATGACCCCTCTCGTTGACATTATGTTCTTATTGTTGACATTCTTGATGTTTACGGCTCAGTTCAAATCCGATACTGAAAATGGCGGTATTACTGTTGAACGTCCTAAAGCGGCGGCTGATACTACTTTCCTTCCGGAAAAAGATTTAGCTGTGATACAAATAGGATTAAATCCAAAGAATTCTGCTGATACAATGGTAACATTTGGATTAAGTAACTCAAAAGTACGCAAAGAGGTATGGGAAATGATTCCTGAACTTACCCCGGAAATGAAAGCTAAGGCTGTAGTGCCTGCTGATTCTGCTCTGATGGTAAAAATGCTTAAAGCAACAATATCCGTGAAAAAAGAAACTGTATTCGCTATCGATGGCGATAAAACTGTTTTCTTTAAAAAGGTTCAAGATGTAATGGAAATACTCCGTGTCGCTAGAATTCGTTCGTTTAATTACGTAACGGATAAAGACCGCGGAATACAATAATAAGAAATATTTTTTAAAATTGACTTTGTCTTATTTTAGTAAATAAAAGGGAGATAAATAAATGGCTGGTGGCGGCGGTGGGCTTCAAGCTCCACAACGATCAAAAAGAGGTAATCAAAGTAAGCGTAAAAGAGCACATCGTGTTGGCTTCGTGATGGATATGACTCCACTCGTGGATATCAATATGTTGCTATTAACTTTCTTTATGTTTACTACTACTATGCTTAAGCCGCAGATTATGGAAATGAAAATTCCACCTGAGGATCGCACAAAGATTGAAGATGTGAAAATCAAAGGTTCTGAGTTGTTCTTTATTTTGGTTAGAGAAGACGGAAAAATCTTTTATGAAGTCGGTCAAGCCGATGGAAAAATGGCTGAACCGGTTGCTGCTGATCCTAAAAAATTACAGGAAACTGCGGTTAAGCAAAATTTAAAACCAACTATAGAATCTAATAGATTAGTAACGGTTCTGAAAGTCGATCCTAAGGCTAAATACGATTACGTTATTAAAGTGCTTAACGAACTTAATATGGCGGAAATTTCCATAGCGGCAGAAGTAGCGAAAAAGAATGACCCCAAAACAGGATTACCTATGGAAAGAAAGCGTAAGTTTACTTTCGGTACATTAACTGAAGATGAATTACAAAAAATCAAGGGGTTATAATCATGGCTAATGTAACAATACAATTACCTGCTCCATCGACGTATGGTGCGGTAGAAATAAAAGAGATAATAAAGAGATACACTTGGAGAGGTTTCTTATATACTATGGGTGTGATAATCCTTTTAATTTTAGGTCTATTTACTTTCAATAAAGTAACTGAAATTAAAACAGTAAAAAAAGCTGCACCTCCGATAAGCAAAATATCTCTTACAACTCCTCCGCCTGATGCAACTCAGGAAGAGGAAATAGTAACGCAAGAAACGCCTCAGGATATGGTCGATGTAGCTACTCTAGCTAAAGCCGGTAATCCGGTACCGGTTCCTGATGCAGAAGTAACAGAATTAAAGGACTTCGCTTCGTTCGATCAATTAAGTGAATCATTGTCAAAGGAAACAGGGCAAATCGTTGATTTGAATTCTCTTCCTTCAAACGTAGAGTTTGACAAACCGAAAGCAGTAGAAGTAAAGCAAGAAGAAGCATTGCCAGATATGGATGAATTCGTTGCTTACGAAAAAGAGCCTTCGGTAGATATCTCAGAATTAGGTAAGAACATAGAATATCCGGAAGTTGCGAAACGTGCCGGTATCGAAGGTAGAGTAGTTCTAAGTGTTTATATTGATAAATCCGGAAAAGCGAAAAAAGTAATTGTCAGAGAAACATCTTCAAATTCTTTGAATAAAGCAGCAATTGATGCAGCATATAAAACTACTTTTTCGCCGGGTATCCAAAATAGACAACCCGTAGCTT
>CAZIIZ010000628.1:0-2214 GCA_964539225.1 uncultured Hyphomicrobiales bacterium
TTTCGTGCTATTACCCTTAAAAAACAAGGCGAAGTGCAGCAAGCTAAAAAAGAATTATCTGCTTTGGTGGTACAACCTGATTTCCCGATGCTGGGCGAGGCTTTGTTTGAGTTAGGATTAATCAACTATGAATTAGAGGATTACGACAATTCTGTGCGTAACTTGCAAAGGTCTATGCGCGAATCCGGCGATGCTCAATTGATAATAAAAATTAAAATGTTACTCGGTGCTAATTATTTCGAGCAACGCAAATGGCAAGCAGCTTATGACGAATACAAGCAAGCCGAACAATTAGCCCAAAAGAGTAATGAACTGTTTTTAGTGAAAAAGAACTGGTTCTTAGCTGAAGCTAGATTAAAGCAAGGCATTGCCTTAGTAAATAATTCTAGATATAAAGAAGCACTTCCGCCTTTGCAGTCGTTTATCGGCGAAAATAAAAATGATGCTCGATTAGACGAAGCTATGTTTTGGATGTCGGAAGCCTATTATCGCTCCGATATGCTAAATAATGCTATAGAGAATTATCAGAATATTTTGCGTCGATTCCCTAACAGTAGTCGCTGCGAAGAATCATTGTATGGTTTGGGTTGGTCATATTTCCGCCTCAAACGCTTCAATGAATCTTCAGAAACTTTCGATAAAATGATTAAAGCATTCCCACAGTCCAAATACGGAGTAGAGGTATTAGCTCGTCAAGGCGATGGCTATTATGTGCTAAAACAGTTTGCTAAAGCTATAGACTCTTATCAAAAAGCCTTAAATCTTGATGCTAAAGGCGAAGATGCCCTATATTGCAGTTATCAGATTTGCCATGCTTATTATAAAATGGGTTCTTTCGACCAAGCAACTAATCAGTTGATGGCGTTTGTGAAAAAATATCCAAATTCCTCTTATTCTGATAATGCTTTATACTTAGTGGGCTGGATACGATTCCAACAGAAAAATTATGCAGAGTCAATTGATAATTTCCGATTTTTGATTGATGTTTATCCTTCGAGTCCGTTAATAGTGCAAGCTCGATATGCCATTGGCGATGCCTATTATAATTTAGAGAATTACGAAGCTGCAATTACTGCTTATAAAGATATTGTTGAAAAATATCCAAGCAACCCATTAGCAGGCGAAGCTCTGCGAAGTATGCAATATTGCTTGGAATCCTTAGGCAGAACTGATGAAGCTATGAGAATAACGGATACCTTTATTGCCGCTAATCCAGAATCGCCTTATGCAGAAGAATTTGCTTTCAAGAAAGGCGAGCTATTCTACACAGGTAAGAAATTTGGAGATGCAATTAGTGAATACAATTCATTTATCAAGCAATATCCGGAAAGTGAGAAATCTGCAGAAGCAATGTATTGGATGGCTAAGAGCTTTATGAGTATGAATGATACTATAAATACTATCAAATCCTTCTCGGAAGTAGTTAGCAAATATCCAAAAAGTGAATTTGCACCATTGAGCTTATTAGAAAATGCTTCGTATCAAAAGAGTATAAACGACGTAGTCAAATCTGAAGAGCTTTTCGAAGAAATGCGACGTAAATATCCAGATAATCCGGGAGCTGCTCAAGCCGGTTTCGAAATTTCATCTATTAGAATCGCTTTAGGCGATACTGTAAAAGCTGTAAAAATCTTGAGAGAAGTAATAGATAAATACTCCGATAATGAATATGCAGACCAAAGCCGATACAGAATAGCTATGTATTTCAAGTTGAGAAATGAGAACGACTCTGCCCTATTCCATTTTAATATTTTATCTAAAACAGAATTCAACTTAGCATTGGCGGCTGAAGCACAATACAGAATCGGAGAAATCCGATTGCAAGAGGATAACACCAAAGCTGCAATCGAGGCATTCACACAAGTAAAAGAAAAATTTGCCGGAGTAGAAGATTGGTATTCACTAAGTTTACTCAATCTCGGCGAGTGCTACGAGAAAATCGAAGAATTCAAATTAGCTAAAGATTTATATGGAGCATTGCAGGCTTTACGTCCTGAGGACGAATTCGGAGCAGAAGCGGCTCGCAGATTGAAGAATATTGAGAACAAATAATACGAGATAAAATAATGATAACTATTAATAAATATAATAAATTGTTAGTCGGGGTTTTCATTGCCGGATCAATGTATTCTTATTCTCAAACTCCGAATCCGCCACTAACTCCTGCCGCAGGCATAAATAAACCTGTAACGCAAGAAGCTAAAACTCAACCTT
>CAZIIZ010000629.1:0-1460 GCA_964539225.1 uncultured Hyphomicrobiales bacterium
CACCTGTCTTATCTCTAACTTCAATTACTTTGTGAATTTTACCTGTGTAGAATAAAATTCTTTCACTGAGTGTTGTTTTTCCTGAGTCAATATGGGCGGCTATCCCAATATTGCGCAATTTGGCAATGTCAATCATATATACAAACCATTTTTATAAAAATAATAAATAATTTTTTTAATTTTTTTGCAAGATTGGGGACAATTTAATTGTCCCCGTAATTGCTTTTATCTTCAAATACTAAACTGTAACCGACTGAGTTTCAGTTTCCGCAGTAATAGTATCGTTTACGATTGGCTTCACTTTAGAGTGTTTACCAAATATATTGCCCACTTCGCTGATTACAGTCATTTCTTGATATTTTCTCAAACCTGTACCAGCTGGGATTAACTGACCAATTATAATGTTTTCTTTCAAACCTTGCAAGTGATCAATTTTAGATGCTATAGAAGCATCAGACAATACACGAGTAGTTTCTTGGAACGAAGCAGCACTTAACCAACTTTCGGTGGTCAAAGATGCCTGAGTGATACCAAGTAATAATGGTTCTGCTGTCGCAGGTTCCGCAGGACGCACTTCGCAAGTTGTTTTGCCCTTTTTCTTCATATCATTATTTACTTCGCGTACACGTTTACGAGAAACAATGGCACCCTCTTTAAATTTAGTATCGCCTTTGTCAACAACCACTACTTGAGCTTTAATTCTATCGTTTTCGTCAATAAATTTCAATTTATCAACGTGGTCATTTTCTATAAATATTGAGTCTCCACTATCGACAATTGTTACTTTCTGCAACATTTGGCGAACGATTACCTCGATATGCTTATCATTGATTTTCACACCTTGCATACGATAAACTTCTTGGATTTCATTTACCAAGTATTCCTGCACGGCGTGAGGACCTTTGATTCTTAAAATATCATGTGGATTAATCGAACCTTCGGTCAATCTATCTCCGGCACGAACGAAATCCGCTTCTTGCACTAAGATATATTTACCCATCGGAACGCTATATTCCATACGAGTTTTTTCGTCTAAGGAAGTAACCACTAAAACTCTTTGATTTCTCTTTGGTTTATCGAATGAAACAAGTCCATCAATATCAGTTACAACTGCAGGCACTTGCGGAGAGCGAGCTTCAAATAACTCAGTTACTCTCGGCAAACCTCCGGTGATATCACGTGTACGTCCCATATCTCTTGGAATTTTTACAAGTGAAGAACCTACTCCGACGAAGTCATCATCGTCCACACGGATTTGAGCTTTTGTCGGGATATTGTACGTTTTCAATACATTGTTATTCTCATCCCACATTTCGATTGCCGGTGATTTAGTCTTATCTCTGGACTCAATTACTATTTTAGTAATGTGTCCTGTTTGCTCATCGTTTACTTCGCGGAAAGTAATATTAGGGATAAGATCCTTGTATTTCACTCGACCTTCGAATTCAGTGATAATAGAA
>CAZIIZ010000629.1:1470-2213 GCA_964539225.1 uncultured Hyphomicrobiales bacterium
TGAACTTTCATTTCAGCACCATAAGTAGCATCGTATTTAGTCAATACTCTGTTACTTTCAGGCTCAACGATATTAATCACACCGCTACGACTTGTTACTAATGTTACTTCGTCTTCATCGCCTTGATAGCTAACTGTACGCATATTCTCGAATTGAATAATACCTTCGAATTTTGCTGTGATAGATGACTGTGAAGTTACTAACGCAGCTGTACCTCCGGTATGGAATGTACGAAGTGTTAACTGTGTACCCGGCTCACCGATAGATTGCGAAGCGATTGTACCAACAGCTTCACCTGTATCTACTAATTTACCGGTAGCTAAGTTTCTACCATAGCATTTAGCACATACACCACGACGAGATTCGCAAGTCAATACTGAACGAATTAACACTACTTCGACTGAGGATTGCTCAATTACATTTGCAATTTCTTCGTCGATGATTTGTCCGGCACTGCAAAGCTTTAAGCCAGTAATTGCATCAATTACATCAACTAATGCAACTCTACCGAGAATTCTCTCGTACAATGGCTCTTTAACTTCTTCGCCTTCTTTTAAAGCTGTCATTTCAACACCACGAATTGTACCGCAATCATGATCGGTAATGATCATATCTTGAGCTACATCATGCAAACGACGAGTTAAATATCCCGCATCCGCTGTTTTCAATGCTGTATCGGCAAGACCTTTACGAGCACCATGGGTAGAAATAAAGTACTCTAATATAGACAAACCTTCTTTAAA
>CAZIIZ010000630.1:0-2213 GCA_964539225.1 uncultured Hyphomicrobiales bacterium
CTCATCTAAAGCTGCTATAGAAAGTCTTACACGAGTAATGGCGAGAGAATTAGCCGAATTCGGAATAACATTTAATGCTGTCGGTCCGACTCCGATAGAAACTAATTTGATTAAATCAGTTCCTAAGGTTAAGATGAATGCGTTGATTGCACGACAAGCTATCCAAAGAATGGGCGAATTCCGAGATGTAGCAAATGCTATTGACTTTTTCATAAGTCCGAAAAGCGATTTTATCACTGGTCAGGTTATTTTCCTTGGGGGCGTGAGTTGATAGAATTCCTGTTAGAAAGATTTCGCAACGCTTCAGATAAAGAAGCATTTGTTTGTAAAGGAGCATCCTTCACTTATAAATGGTTACTTGAGCGTATTGAGTTCTGGAATGGAGTTGTCGGGGACAAATTGAATAATTATTCGATAGTCGGAATTATTTCTGATTTCACTCCCGATGCAGTTGCGTTATTGTTATCGTTGATTCAAAATAGAAAGATAATCGCACCGCTTTCGACTTCGCAAATTGATAAAAAAGATGAATTATTTGCGATCGGCGAAGTGCAGGTTGAAATAGCCTTGTCTGGTGACAATTACACAATTAATGATAGAGTTCAGTCAGTTCGAAACGAAATGTTGGTATCGTTGATTGAGTCTAATTCGTCAGGATTATTATTATTTTCGTCAGGTACTTCAGGAGTAAGCAAAGCGGCTTTGCACGATTTTAGTAAATTTCTACTAAAATATTCCAAAATAGGAAAAGATTATCGCACTCTTGCATTTATGTTGTTCGATCACGTAGGCGGAGTGGATACTTTATTATATTCGATGTCGAATGCCAGCACTATAATAATTGCCGACCAGCGTACGCCGGAATATATATGCAAAGTAATTGAAAGTGCGAAAGTAGAAGTATTCCCAACTACTCCGACGTTTTTAAATCTGCTTCTTTTAAGCAATGAATATCGCAATTATGATTTATCGTCGCTAAAATTTATTACTTATGGCAGCGAACCTATGCCGAATAGCACTTTGCAAAATTGCATAAAAGCATTCCCGAATATAAAATTTATTCAGAAATACGGAACTACCGAAATCGGCACTCCACGCTCAAAATCTAAAGATAATGGATCGCTTTGGGTGAAACTCGGCGGAGAGGATTTTCAAACTCGTGTGATAGACGGCATTTTGCAGATTAAATCTAAATCTGCTATGCTTGGATATTTGAATGCACCTTCACCATTTACTGAGGACGGATGGTTTATTACAGGCGATTCAGTAGAAGTTGACGGCGAGTATTATAGAATAATGGGCAGAGAATCCGAGATAATTAATGTCGGCGGCGAAAAGGTTTATCCTTCAGAAATTGAAAATGTAATTATTGAATTTGATAACGTCGAAGACGTAACAGTTTATGGCGAGAAAAATCCAATTCTGGGCAATATGGTTTGTGCTACAGTTCAAGTCAAATCAATGCCCGAAGACGAGAAAAAATTCAAAAATGATTTGAAATCATTTTGCAATCAAAGGCTTTTGCCTTACAAAGTACCGGTTAAAATTAAAATTTCTCTCGAAAAGCAATTCACTTCAAGATTAAAAAAAGCAAGATTAAGCAATGTTTAGTTCGTTAATAAAAAGTATAGTTCCTGCTCAGGTCAAGGATTACGTAAAAGCAAAGCAAAATGCAAAATTGCGTGAATATGTTGCTTCGTTGCCTAAAATTAATGAAGACGATTTGGGCGAAATTATAACTAATAAATTAGGCATTTGCGAGGGCGACACAGTGTTTATTCATAGCTCGATGGAGCGATTAAATATTACTTTTCCCTTCTATAATACCATCGGTTTGCTTCGCAAAATTGTAGGCGAATCCGGTACGATACTATTCCCGACCTATCCCAAGGTGAATTCCTATAAATTCTTGTTAAGCGGTGATATATTTGATGTACGGAAAACTCCGTCTTATACCGGATTACTTACTGAATTCGCTCGTAGAGCAAGCGGAGCTGTTCGCAGTATTCATCCAGCTAAATCTGTATGTGCTATCGGTAAGAACGCCGTAGAGCTGACTAAAGACCATTCTAAATCACTTTATCCTTATGATGAGCATAGCCCATATTACAAATTGACTCAGATGGAGAATTCGAAGATTATCGGACTGGGAGTGAAGTCAACTTATCTTTCATGCGTACACGTTGTCGATGATGCTATGAAAGAAAATTTTC
>CAZIIZ010000631.1:0-2211 GCA_964539225.1 uncultured Hyphomicrobiales bacterium
TTGGCTTACACCGGAGCTGTAACCGGCATGTTAACCGCAGAGGCTTATTCAGCATCAGCAGAAATGGCTAAAGAATTAGGTGCTTTCACTAAGTATGAATTAAATAAAACAGATATGCTTCGAGTGATGAGAAATCACCGCAGAGTGGCGTATAACGCTAAGTCTAAGGAATATGAGTTGCTTTCTATACGTCCTTTAGGAATTGATTCTAAATACTGTCCTAAGGAATTATTAAAAGCAGTGCAAGAATCTTGGGATAAAGCAATTGATTTAGGCGAAAAATACGGTTATCGCAATGCTCAAGTTACCGTACTTGCTCCGACCGGAACTATCGGCTTAGTAATGGATTGCGATACTACCGGAATCGAACCGGACTTCGCTGTAGTGAAATTCAAGAAATTATCCGGCGGTGGATATTTCAAGATAGTAAATCAATCAGTTCGTAAAGCTTTAGTAGGCTTAGGCTATACCGAAGAGCAAATTGTCGATATTGAAAATTACAGTAAAGGCAAGGGTTCATTAGAGGGCTGTCCGTTCATTAGCTGGGATAAGCTTAAAGATAAAGGCTTCGATGATGTTTCGATTTCAAAAATTGAATCTCAATTATTGTCTGCATTTGATATTAAATTTGTATTCAATAAATGGACATTAGGCGAAGACTTTTTGAGAAATATTGGCATTTCACAAGTCAATATTTCTAATCCGAATTTGAATATTTTGGCTGAAATCGGATTCACTAAAGATGAAATCGATAAAACGAATGACTACGTTTGCGGTACTATGATGCTCGAAGGAGCTCCGCATATTAAGCCTGAGCATTTGCCGATATTTGATACTGCAAATAAATGCGGTAAGCACGGCGAACGCTATATTCAATATATGGCTCACGTACGCATAATGGCTGCGGCTCAACCGTTTATTTCCGGTGCTATTTCCAAGACAGTAAATATGCCCGCCGAAGCTACAGTAGCTCAAATTGCTGATGTTTACAAAAAATCATGGGAAATGGGACTGAAAGCTATTGCATTATATCGAGATAGTTCTAAATTATCTCAACCGCTTAATACTGCTTTGGTAGAAGGATTAGACGAAATTGTAATGCTCGGCGATGAGCTTAGTATCGACGAAACTATCGGAGCTAAAGAAGTACAAGATCAAATCAAGGAACGTATCGTTTACGTGCCGCATAGAGAGAAATTGCCTAAGAAACGTGCCGGTCATATCCGCGAAGGCTATATCAGCGGTCATAAGGTGTTCTTGAGAACCGGAGAATATGATAACGGTAAATTGGGCGAAATCTTTATTGATATGTACAAAGAAGGTGCTTCGTTCCGTGGATTGCTTAACAGCTTTGCTATTTTAGTATCTAAAGCATTGCAATATGGTGTGCCTTTGGAGGAATTGGTAGATACATTTACGTTTACTCGTTTTGATCCAGCCGGACCGGTGCAAGGACACGAAGCAATTAAATATTCTACTTCTATTTTAGATTACGTATTCCGTTCATTAGGTTATGATTATTTAAAACGTTCGGATTTCGTACATATCAAAGCTGTGGACGAAGAGCATATCAATGGCAATGGACTTTCGCTTGCAAATGGCAGTACTCAGCAGATTGAAGTAAATCAATCGCCATTAGCTACGGGAAATATGTCTGATATTGAAGCCGAATTATTCCCGGATACTAATCCGAATATCAATTTGAAAATTGAAAAGCAAAATGCGAAAGCCAGCGGATATACCGGTGAGCAATGCGAATTCTGCGGCTCAATCAGAGTAAAGCGTAGTGGAAGTTGTACTGTCTGCGAAGATTGCGGCTCGACTAGCGGTTGCTCGTAAATTTTCAGATTTTCTGCTTTTATAATTCCTTCTATTTAGATAAAATAATTTATCTGAGTAGAAGGAATTGCGTATAATATGAAACGAATTAAAATTATATTGGTATTAGACATTATTCTATTTCATTTCTAATGGAAATTCCGTATTTTTGTATTGAATTTGAATTTACCTGAATTAATGGAGAATTGATATGAACTTCGAGCAAACAATAAATGAAGAAATGAAAGCCGCAATGAAAAGTGGCGACAAATTAAGATTAGAAACTATTCGCTCAATTCGTGCCGGAATCTTAGAATTTCAAAAAAGCGGAATTGGCAGAGAAATGAATGACCAAGATGCTCAGAAAATTTTATTGAGTGGTGCGAAAAAACG